>NZ_JADQAM010000005.1:0-12378 GCF_022129405.1 Psychrobacter sp. Ps2
TAGCGCGTAATTTTAAGTCAATGCTTTATCTGGCGTGTACTATCGTTCATTGTAAGATGAATTGAAGACACGCCCTAGAGATTTATTTAACAAAAAACACCCAACCAAGTTGAGTGTTTTTTTATTCATCTCTTTCAGTTACATCAAAGCTTAAAGCGTACTGATAATCTCATTCAGCTTGTGATTAAACGTCTCGTCCGTGACGACACCAGCTTCTTGATACCCAGCAACTTTTTTAATCTAATGATGACTTTCAAAAAAATTTGAGAAAAACAATCATTACATAGTTTGGGGATTGGGAATTAATCCATCTTTTACCATGTTGTCTAAATGCTCAATGATTTCATTATCTGTACGCAAACTCATTTCATTGAATCCAGCCTGACGAGCTTTCGTCACATCAAATATCCCATCGGTTTCGACATGAAAAAGGAAGTCACCAAAACTGCCTTGAGCAATACGATTAATATCAGGCTCTCGCAAGTCATATCGAGTTGCAATATTCTTCCATTCGGAATCTGATGCCTGATTCAAACGTTGCTGAAGATTAATTGGCTGTGGCTCGCCGACATCCAGTCCGAACCATTCCGCCACTTTTGGCCAGAGATACTTCCAGCGACATACATCACCGTTGGTAACGTTATAAGCACCATCCTTTTCGTTGTCGGCCGCCCACACGACCGCCTCACCCAATAAACTCGCAGTCGTAAAGTTGATCAATACACTATAAGCCGCTGCAGAACCCGGAAATTGCATAGCAACGCCAAAGTGTTTACACAACGTACCATAGAGACCAATCAAGTTCCCCATATTCATAGCAGAACCAAGCGAATGACCAATCATGATATCCGGTCGCAAAGCGGTCCACCTGATACCTTTACTCTCTAACGTGCGAGCATAGTCTTCGTGTTCAAAATATAGGTTTGGTGGATAATGACGGCTATCATCCTCTCGAGCTGGCGTTTTATACACACCAAGATGAGCACCATAAACCTTGCCCCCTTGCAGAAATATCACCCGCTTCAAATCCGCCCCAGCGGCTATCACACTTTCGATGATATTCTTAAACATCAAGCTATTTTCTTCCGCTTCTGTCTTTGCATCATCGGAGGGTTTGATTGCTGCATAAAAAATATGAGTCACATGGGCCAGACTGTCTGAATGCTTCTGTAGTGAAGCTCTATCAAGTAAATCAGCAGATAAATGTGCTGTCTCATGGGGAGGCTCAATCGCTCTTGAAAGAGTTGTTACCTTCCACTCAGCATCTTGTAATGCGACAACAGCCCCGTTTCCGGTCACACCTGAACCACCTACGACAAGCATATGAGGTTGCATTATATCTCCTTAGGTAACGTCAACTTTTTTGATAGAAACCAGCCACTAGCAGTGGCTGGTATCAAAAATTAATTGTCTTACAGATTAGGCGATACGACCACCGCCGTCAACATTGACCACGGTGCCATTAATAAAGCCATTTTCAAGAATAGCCAATGCTGCGTGAGAGAGGTCTTTCGTTTGACCAACTCGTCCAACAGGAAGCGATTGAGCGACATCATTAAAGAGAGCAGCTTTATCTTCATCATTGAGCATATCCCAAGTTGCGCTATCGACGACTCCGGGAGAAATAACATTAAAACGTTTTGGTTTCATTTCAATGGCTAAATTAGCCACAAGGCTTTCTAATGCGATGTTTACAACACCAACAATAGACGAGCCTACTCCTTGTCGATAAGCGGCAAGGCCTGAATAAAATAACACAGAGCCTGAATTTGTCAGGTGCTTATCAGCGCTACGCGCTAAGTTGATCGGACCATAAAGCTTGCTGGCAACCATACTTTGAATCTCCATATCCGACAACTCTAAAAATGGCTTAAACACCAGATCAGCAGCGGTCGATACAATGTGATCGTATGGCGCCTGCTCTGCAAGTGCTACATCAACTTGCTTCGCATCACTAATATCTAGCGCATAAGTACCTAATACACTGTCACCCAGTTCTGCTGCAACCTTATCCAACTTATCTTGCTTTCGCCCAGCTAAGGCCACTTTGGCGCCACGAGCGACCGCCATCGTTGCAAGCGCCGCCCCCATTCCTGAGCCTGCACCAACAATAAAAATTTTTCTGCCTTTCAGTGAGCCTTGACCATCATTGCTCTGTATCAGTGGTGTTGTCATTTTATTCTGCCTAAATCGTTAATTGGTCTTTATGATACAATATTTAAATCAACTAATAATTAACCATATAAAGAATGGTTTATTCAGGAATATTGAATAATGGACAGACTTGACTTAATGCAGATATATGTGGATATTCACGATATCGGCTCTATGGCTGGAGTAGCCAGACAAAGGAACATCGCTCCCTCAGCAGTCACGCAAGCATTACAAAAATTAGAGCAGTACGTAGGCGTAACACTGATTATGCGTACTACTCGGCGCATGTACTTTACACCGGAGGGAGAGCAGTTTCTGCATCACTGCCGCTCCATACTCGGAAAAATAAAAGAAGCGCTTGATCATGTTAATCAAAATGGACCACTACGAGGAACCATTCGTTTTACAGCAACCAATGATTTTGGTCGTACTCGATTACCATTTATCATTGATGAATTTCTAGAGTTACACCCACAAATAAAAGTGGATCTTCATCTATCGGATGGTGTCGTGGATCTGATCGGTGAACGCTTTGATTTCGCCATTCGAACCGGACCTCTGGTCGATTCAGAGTTCAAAGCACGCCGATTAACGAGTCAAAAGCGCTACGTATGTGCAGCCCCGATTTATTGGGCAAACAACGGGAAGCCCACGCATCCTAGAGAGCTCTTACAGCATAACTGTCTGGTTTTAGCTCGTCCCAACGCTTCGCAATCGGAATGGCACTTTATCGAACAAGGAAAATCATTTGCAGTTAAAATATCCGGCAACAGATTGGCCAATGATGGAGGTGTACTACGCCAATGGGCTATTAATGGTGCAGGTGTGGTTGTAAAAGGTGAATTCGACATTGAGGAAGACCTTAAAGCAGGACGTTTAGAGTGTGTGCTTACTTCTTTTACACATCAGCTGATCAATCTCTATGCGGTCTACCCCGGACATCGCCCATCGCCAAACCGAGTACTGGCGATGATAGATTTTATCGTTGACAGGCTAAAAGTGTAGTGGTCAACTAATTTAGGACAGCTGATAAGTGAGCTATGCTGAAGAAACCGTATAAGAAAACTCGGTAAACTAACGACTCGATGAAGAGTTTGCCATGACTAAGAAAAAGTAAAGCTATAGTACGTAATTTAAAGAATAGGTCAACATCTCAGCTCTCATCCCTCCTTTAACACCCGATAAACGGTAGCTACGCCAACACCAACCGCCTTAGCGATCTCTTCTTTTGTCATATTGTTTTGACTGTCCAATTCTTTAATACGATTGTGTTTCGTTGTATTAGGCTTCTTACCAGTGGGCTTATAGCCACTGTTAGCCAATCCCTGCTTGATACGCTCTCTACGCTTGTCGTTATCAAGCTTTGCCATTGTTGCTAACAAGTCGATCAGCATGTGATTAATCACTGTTAGGATCTCACCTGTCATACCTCCGCTAACCGTATGCGTGGTTGGTAGGTCAGCCACCACCAATCGTAAGCCCTTATCTTTGATACGCTGTTTTAGAATCGCAAAATCGTCTTGAGATAGCCTGCTTAATCTATCCACACTTTCAACAAGCAATATATCGCCTTCTTCAGCGTCATTGAGTAACAGAGTGAGTGCGGGCCTATCGAGTTTAGTACCACTGAAATGCTCAACGTACTCCACATGGCTATCATCATAATCTGTACTGAAGGTCACCAAATCAGCTAATGCTCTGGTAGCGTCTTGATCCTTAGTGCTGGCTCTCACATAAATACGAACAGTCATAACGCCTCTTTGTATCATTTAGACTTATAAATTGATGTTCATTGATAATAGCATGATATTACTATCATTTAATAATAAAAACGAGTCTAATGATAGAAAGGTTGTCATTTAGAGTTTTTATGTTTTGGGTATAGGCTAATGATAGTCGGCGAGAAAAAAAATATGCGTCTAAGCGTAGTAAAAGCGCCTCAATCATGGGTACCTAAACGATGATGGCGATCATTACATTTTTTCTCAGTGCTTGTCGTAGTTGGTAGTTTGAGAAAGACCGTTATAATCTATTTTTAGTAACTGATAAAATTTAGAAAGAGTTGTTTATGAAGTTATTGGGCGGTTTATTTATAAAAATTTTTATTGAGAATGTGATAAAAGAGTTTGTAGTTCAGTGAGTACGCCAAGCCATAACTTGGCGCCCTCATTCTCTGATAGACACATACCAAGGAGCTCTTTCTTACCGCTAAGATTGACGCCTATGGCTAAGTAAATGGCTTTGATGATGATCTGCTTGTCTTGACGTACTTTAACGACAATACAGTCCAAATAGACGATAGGATAAACACTGCTTAATGGCCGGTTCTGCCAAGCAGCTTGAGATGTCGACGTCATAGAGCTCTTTAATGGTTTCGACAATCTCAGTGGTGGTTTGACCTTTGGCATAAGAAAAGATGATTTTATCGTCAAGACCTGAAATACGGGTTTGATGCTTACTGAATAGCACAGGCTTAAAGCTGCTATCACGGTCTCTTGGGGTGGATATCTCAATATCGCCTATGTCACTGCGGACGGTCTTTTTAGTGTGTCCACTGCGCTTATTAGGCTTGTCTGCTTTTTCATGCTTGGGGTAGCCGAGATGGTCTTTCATCTCAGCTTCAAGAGCAGTGTCGATAAAGGATTGCATGAGCTGCTTTTGAAAGTCTTTGATATCCTCAAAGCTGTTCATGCTACCAGCCATTTGCTCGGCCAGTTTTTTAGGGTCAGATTGGTTCGTCGTTGCTTATTCTCCGGTTAGTGGATTATAAGCAGTTACACAGTTTTTAGGAAAGGCTCGACATTAAAGCTACATTGCACAATTTTCAACAACTGTTCTCGAACCTCATTTGCTGTAATGTTTAGATCTACAGTAGTAAAGCTTATTTTATGATTTTGAATAATGACATACTCATTGATATTCTCACCTATCGAAGGATGAATAAATAAACCACCAGCATTCTTATTAAGAGGGTCATCATTACCTTCTTGAGACCTTAAGTAAGTGTACATCTGATACAGATACCCACTTCTTAACGTTTCATTTCGATACCATCCACTTGTAACTACAGCATTAAACTTAGTATCTATAATAATGCGATACGCCAAGTCCGTATTATCAATGATGATATCCGTCTTCATATTAGGAAAAACTTTATCCATACTTGAACTTTTATCATCTATTTGCCATTTAAGTACTTTCCCTGCACTTACTCGATAACATTGATTTGACAGAACTGTATCATAAAACCCAGCGACGCCTTTTTCAAAAAGCTTGCGAAGCCACGGTAGATCATCTCTATCAAGTAAAGGTAAAGTAGTGCAACCCTTAGACTCGGTAGGCAGTGCTAGATTAAAGGCAAGATGTGCGGCCGTCACCATAGGCTTATCTTTAGCATCGTGCCTTCCAAATCTATCCACTGATATTTCACTACGACTAGGGCGTATTTGACTGACACCCATTCGTCTTAGACGTATATCTAGCGATCGGCACCGATGAGCCAAATCTTTTCGTTTAACTACTTTAGAAATAACCTCAAGAGCTGCCCTAACATATCTATTACGCGGTGTATCAATGGTTAACTCATCAAAGCTGCAGGAGATCTTACCTCGCTCAAGTAACCTGCCTCTTTCAGTGTCAAGCAGGTCTATTTTTCCACGAACTCGACTAACTACTGCTTCACGATGTTGATACGCATAACTTAGGTTTAGCTGAATGCGACGTTCAACGCGGCGGCACAGTATTTCTGCAACCAGATCTGGAATATCATCAGGGCTTTCTTCAACAGCGACATTGGCTATATTAAGCTCTTTATAGATGTCTGAAGCATACAGCATGAGTAACCATAGATTACGAACGGGTATTTTGCCAATGTACCCGTTCTTTTCATCAAGCTTGATAGACATACTATAAGCCTTCAACTAGATGCTTTTGAGCTTTTTGAGATTTTTCGAGATCATCGAACCAGTACTCATCCAGTAAAGGCGCTATTTCTGTTGCGACAACGTCACTAAACCATGCTTTTGGATTATTGACTTTCATATTACCAGCTGGTGTCACATAACTATGTCCTACCTGAAATTGCGCACCAAGATTTGTGTCTGCTGAGATCTCATTGTTTAAGTCAGTCATACGACTATCAATCTGTCTTAAGAAATCGATATCGATACCATTTTGAGAGTGTACCCAGCGTTGCCAAGCTTTTCCAAGTGTAGGTTCTAAGTCAATAAAAGCAAAGCGGCGACGCAAGGCAAGATCAACTAATGCAAGTGATCGGTCGGCAACGTTCATAGTTCCCACAACGTATAAATTTTCAGGTATGAATACACGTTCACCATCAGTCTTTTTATAAGACAGCTCTAACGCTTCATCTGGGTTTCTCTTGTCCGTTTCCAGTAGTGTGAGCATCTCACCAAACACTTGGGCTGGGTTGCCACGATTAATCTCTTCAATGACGATGACATACTCTTTTTCAGGATTTTCTATCGATTTTTTTATCATCTCCATAAAAGGTCCATCTACTAATGATAATCGACCTTCCCCTGAGGGTCGCCAACCACGTATGAAGTCTTCATAAGAGAGATTTGGATGAAACTGTACCGCTTTTATTTGATTGTCATTACGCTGACCGATTAAGGCAAAGGCTAATCTCTTAGCTAGCCACGTTTTGCCAGTCCCAGGAGGTCCTTGTAAGATTATATTTTTTTTAGCTTCTAGGCGTTCGAGTGTTTTTTCGATTTTAGCCTTAGGTAAAAAACATCCGTCTTTGATAATACTGTCTACATTATAAGGATCTCTATTCTTTTCAGTAGTCAAAACATCATGAGATGTCTGAACATCAAGTCCTTGTATTGAGCTTTCATCCAATAAGCGATATGAATCTCTACTTAACTGCTCTAGTTGATTGCTTTTCCTCATCACCCCTAAACAATGTACAACAGTTCCCTCTATATCTTTCCTACCAGGCCATCTTTTGTCGAGATCGTTCTCAAATCTGTCTAGAAACTCTTGTTTTGTAAACTCAGATGAGCTTTTATCGCAGCATAGCTGATAAGCTTGACAAGCTATCATCTCTTGCCAAGTATTGTATTTTTCAGTGCATTTTATACGGATAACGGATGTTTTTTGTACGTCGCTAAGATTCACTTTATCAGTAAGATTAATATCCTCTTCAAACTGCCAAGTGCTTTTTTGAATCAACTGACCTATATCGTTTAGTGTAGTACGAGTCATCCAAGAGGGCTGCATAGCGACTGATTGAACATAATTATTCATAGCGTATTCCTTAATATACTTTTACCAACTTTGGAATTCATATTTTTTGATGACAGCATCCCAATTAGCATAGAACGTTTCACTAATGACATTACCTTGATTGTCAAGCGTATATCTTGTAATACTACTTTCGTGTGGTTTACTAGCATCAGTGTATTGATACATATTTATTTTACCTTCTTTGTAGTAGCAATCATCGTAGTATGCGTCGCTCCAAGTTTGAATATTAGGCGCATCGTACTTAGGTTCCACGATAAAATTACCAGATTTATCGATAACACCCCATTTACCAGTCTCATAGTCACCCACTCGAACGGCTGCTAAACCCTCTGAAAAATCACAAGCACGATCCCATTTTGCTTTAATTGAGATATTGCCATTGGTATCAACAAAACCATATTGACTGCCATTATTCCAGTGATTACTTTCAGTATACTGAGCCAGTCCATCTGAATAAGAGTGAAGAAAGTTAAATTTAAAAGGAACAATAGTTTTTCCTGATTGATCAATAGCTCCATATTTCTCTTTCAAGCTTACGACTGCCAACCCGTCTTGAAATGCTTCTGCTGACTGATACTGATAGGGAATGATAAGTTCTCGTTGCTTATTCATATATCCATACTTACCATTACGATAAACAGCCACTAGTCCTTCACTAAAGCTCTTATAGTCAGTATCCATACCTGTATCATTAGCTTCATGCTCAACAGGAATAACCAATCTACCCTTGTTATCAATAAAGCCCTGAAGATTTTTATAGCTTAGATTGCCTTCTTCATCGTAGCCCTTTTTTATTTTTCCAACATAAGCTAAACCATCAGAAAACTCTCCACAAGTCTCAAACAGACCAGTAGGAACCACCACTTCACCAAAACTATTTTTGTAGCCACAATCCCAGCTGTCTGTTGACTCTTCATAAAAACGCTGCAAATCTGCATTTGCAACTGAGCAATACATCAAACTTAATAGACTAGCACTCACTGTTTTTAAAAAACTTTTATTCATTGATATTCCTACGTTTTTTACTGTTAAGGCTATTATTTTGTCCATCCATTTTTATCTTCTATATATAGCAATACTGCTAACCCCCCTTCATAGTGGTCAGGAATATACCCTCTATTATCAGTATAGTACTCTGCACCTTCTATAAAACGATTTGATCTATCTACAGACCAACCAAAACCCATAGAAAGCCCTCTATTTCGTCCTTGATCATCATAAGTCCAACCTCTTTTGGCGTAGTACTTAATGTCATGGTCACCCTCATAACGATAAGAGTCAGGAATATCTTTCCACTGTTTAGATAAGGCTATAAATCCGTTGCAATAACTATCACCCCTACATTCGGGCACATTCGGTGCAGTGTCTGGATTATTATAAGTATTCATCATCTCAGGCAGTCCTGCGAAACTACAAGTACTGCTGATTGCCAAAATTAATGTCAGACATATTTTTTTCATATAACACCCCTTAATAGATAGTTGTTTGGTATTACTATCGTCTAAATCTATTTCTATTGCAATGACTCAAGAGTCCTGTGCGACATTAAATGACGCATCCGTAGGATTTAACTAAGAAATTCTTAAATTGACAAATAAAACGTAATTTCAAAGAGCAGGTAAAAAGAAGGTTTCAGCTGGAATAGCTCAGTCTTTTGCACAGATGGGTATCAACATGAGTGAATATGGAAAAAAATGCAGCGAGCTGTACAACCTATCAAAGTCTCTTAAATAGTAAAATTATGTCGAACACGACGTATAATGTCGTAAAGAAGATCTACATACTGTTCAATAGAAAATTATTTTGGTAGTCTTAATAAAAGGTAAAAAACAAACGTATGTGTACAATATTTAATTGAGGAGATAGTAATGATTATTGCACTAAGAGGTTACGGTACATTTATTTACGCTGGTACAGTAGCAAAGGATACTTATGAGTATTTCGAAGATGAAGATATTTACTTACAGGAATACGCTGATTATTTAGACGACCCTGAATCAAGTAACTTACAAATACCTAAAGAGCACGATTTTGTTGATGGTGGTTGTCTGTATGATGTGGATAATTTGTGGTGTATATCAGGCGCAGAATTAACTAGTTACTGTATTTTGAGTGTAGATTTAGAGAATGGAGATGATGATTGGGAATGCGACCTTGATTTAGATACCTTAGAAGAGCTCGGAATTAAGACAACGTGCATTAGCTCATCTATTGGGATGATAAATGATTTACCTTCAGGCACTTGCGCATTTATGGCTAGGGAAACCACTACAGGGCTACAGTTTGAAGAAAATCAGATTATATCTAGTAGTAGTGATTTTGACCCAACCAAGCTAGAACTTTACTATCATGAGTATATGGATACGTACATAGTCAAACATATAAAGTACGATGGAAGAGAGTATTTCGGTAGTAATTCTGAATGGGATGCAAAAGATAAAGAGTTTAAATGGTACTTGCGTGATTAAAAGTTATAGGGATTTCACACAGTGGCCTTCATTAAAAACGCATAAAATTAGGTTATAGATAAATATGTTAACTAAGAAAACCGCTACAACTCGTGGAGATAACTATAATGAACTACTCAGTTTGGCTAAGTCTAAAAATCTGACACTTAGACGTGCTAATAAATCAGGTGAAATTCCTATGAGGTTTGAGATTGTTCGTAGAGGTGCTTCACGAAACGAGCAGCCTTTTATTGATAATTTAACGCCTGAGCAAGTCAATAATAATAGTCCATTAAGTGAGGGATTTACCTTAAAAGAATTTATTAGCCAGTTTAAAACAGTATGTCCCAGCTGAACTACTTAAAAAGGCTTATTAATCTACTTATAGTGGATTAATGAGTAGTGATCAGTTTAGGTGTTTCTTTAGCCACATCAGCAATCAGAGGGAAGCTCAGCCTATTGGAAAGCAAGGACTGATCGTATTGACAAGGCCGAATATGTCGTTCTTATGAGAAACCATAGAGCACCATAGGCGGTAAAGGATGGCGTTAATCATGGTCAAGCATTCATGATTGGTAAGATCTTAGGTTGGACAGCTTCAAAGGAATACGAAGGAAGGAAAGTAATTCATATTAGTGAATATGCGCTATTACCAGACACTGCTAACTTTAAGAAAGCTTGGAGAAAACTGACAGATGGTCAAAGGTATCCTTTATCTTATATAACGACAGATGACTTACTAGAAAACATTGATCTTGATGTTGAGAGTCTTGAGTGGTCTGTCTTTGAAGATAAATCAAAGTCGAAAGATGTAATAAGTGCTATTGATGAAATTTCAGGTGAGCAGGATGAAAATGCATTATCCGATATCATAGCTGAAGCAAAGCATATGGTTGCTTGTGTGGCTGGTATAGATGAGTCTAAAGTAAGTATTCAGATTAATTTCTAACAACCAATATCAACAATATAGAGCCGTAGAGTACATAGTTATGGATAATAATTCTGCTCATGCAATGCAAGTTGATATTGTGAATTCTAGTAATAGAGATATAACTATTGCGGCCTTATATCGACCAAATATGGAATATTTTCCACCATCTATCATTGGCTGCTTCGTTGTCAACGACTACTGGAATGAAAAAGCATTATCAGAGCTACAAGAGACGGTGGGTGCTGATTTCTTGGTGGGACTACAGACAAAAGAAAATAGCTCCAAACACTTATTTGAACATATGGATATTGTGAAGACCACTATAAAATGTCAGCCTGACCAAGTGAATGATATTATTCAGCTATTAGATATCTATTCTTCACGCTATGTCATATGTTTAAATCTTTATGATATTAAAAGCTTATTTGAATGTAGTAAATCATTCAAGTTTATTCAAACTGGTACGATGGATAATTCTGAACCATGTTCAATACAGGCTGCGACACAAGAATTGGTGAGCCAGATTCCTAGTGCTGATCTTATAAAAGGTATATTCGTCAATCCAGAGAGCAACGAAAGCTTAGCGTTAGATGATTATGCTTATATATCTAACGCTGTAGAGTCAGCCTGTGACAGTTCAGATATATATTATAGTCAAAGCACTGTTGATGCACCTAGTCATTGTTGTTTAAGAGCCATATATGCTGAACCATAATTCAAAAGATAGCAGCGTCCAACTTGTTTAGTCTACCGTGCGTAGTACTTGCACTTGCTACCCTAATTTTTGTGAATGGTATAAGTTATCTTGTATAAGGAAATGCTAATATGAAAACAGATGCAAAAATATCAAAGTGCGAGAAATATAGATACTCATTGGAGCGTATATGGGATGAAAAAAAATCGCTAGTAGCTTTTATAGCTTTAAATCCATCAACAGCTGATGAGGTTAATAATGATAAGACTATTAAGCGATGTATAGATTTTGCGAAATCTTGGGGGGCAGGTGGGATGTACATGTTTAATGTGTTTGCTTATCGTGCTACAGACCCAACTGATATGAAGGCACAAGAAGATCCTATTGGCTCAGAAAACGATAAATTTTTAGCCAAGCTACCTAAGGTGGATAGAATTATTGTTTGTTGGGGTAATGACGGTCTTCACAGAGATAGGGCTAATCAAGTCAGAGAGATATTAAAACATACGGAGCAAAATAAATTATACTGCTTAGATATAAATAAAAATGGTGAGCCTAAACACCCTTTGTACGTTCATGGTTCAACTAAGCCAACACTATACGAATATCCTCCAACAACTTTCATCTAACATGACATTTCCTAACATCCATCCCATAACAGTGCTTATGGGAAATAGAAATAATGATCCAAAAGCTCACTGCATGTACACAGTGAAGTACACTGTGACTATTTCAGCAAGTTAAAACCCTGATATCATTAGCCTACAGTCAAGGTTTTAAGTCCTCAATAGGGTACCGAACGAGACCATCCCAGATTCTGTGTAACTGCCATTTAGATTAAATGCTTACTGATACGGTCATCAAACATAATCATAAAA
>NZ_JADQAM010000011.1:0-11819 GCF_022129405.1 Psychrobacter sp. Ps2
CTGTGCTTTTTTACTTAGTTTACAACGGGTTATCTTCATAAAAGTAGTCTAGCATAGTGCTTATCTACTACAGCCCCTTAAAAATAGTATCGCCAATGGCTAATTACCCAGTGCAAGTCATTGGTAATATAAAGCACGGTTATACAAATTTTTAAACCAGTTTAGCAGGCTATGAGTGACGTAGCGTGCTAAACTGGTTTTGTTGTCTTAGCTTGCGAAAACATAAAAACATCGTAAAATTCAAATAAGAAGTCATCGAATAAGTCACAATATTTTGAAAGATAAACCTACTTTACTCAGTTCCAAACCGTTCATTTTTAGCACTACTTTACGCTCAGATATAGGATTAGGTCATGCGCCAGTTAAGTACCCAAGATGCCGATTTTGATAGTCAATTGACACAGTTGCTTGCCTTTGAAACAGTCAATGATGCTAAATTATTACATACCGTCGATGATATCATCGCGCAAGTACGTACTGATGGTGATAGCGTTGTATTGGCATTGACTCAGCAGTTTGATCAGCATCCAGCAACGTCGATGCAAGAGTTAGAGCTGTCTAAAGAAGCGCTTGCTGAAGCGTTTGCCAATCTTGATGAAAAAGTAAAGACAGCTCTGACTACAGCAGCGACTCGAGTGCAGACATTCCATGAGCGTCAAGTACAAGAAACATGGCAGTATGAGGATAAGTTAGGCAACCGATTGGGTCAAAAAGTCACGCCACTTGATCGCGTTGGGATTTATGTGCCGGGTGGTTTGGCCTCTTATCCTTCTTCAGTATTGATGAACGCCATTCCTGCTAAGGTGGCTGGCGTCACTGAAGTTATCATGGTCGTACCAGCGCCTAAAGGTGTGCTCAATCCGTTAGTATTGGCAGCGGCCCATCTGGCCCAAGTCGATCGCGTCTTCACTATTGGTGGCGCTCAAGCAGTAGCAGCTTTAGCTTACGGTACTGAGACGATTCCAGCCGTGGACAAAATCACAGGACCAGGCAACAAATATGTCGCCGCAGCCAAACGCGCAGTATTTGGTCAAGTTGGTATCGATATGATTGCTGGACCTTCAGAAGTATTGGTATATGCAGAGGGTGAAGCGCAAGATCGAGCTGATTGGCTAGCGATGGATCTATTGTCTCAAGCTGAGCATGACCGTATTGCACAAGCTATCTTTGTGACGACTAGCGAAGAGCAGCTCAACGAAGTCGCACTTGAGATAGAAAAAGCGCTAGCTGAGCTGCCAAAAGCAGATATCGCGCGTGACTCATTGCAGAACCGCGGTGCACTGATTTTAGTAAAAGATCGTAGCCAAGGTATGGCGCTTATCAATCGTATTGCTCCTGAGCATTTAGAGTTATCTGTTGATAATCCTGACGCACTATTAAACGATATTCGTCATGCCGGCGCTATCTTTATGGGCCGTCATACGCCCGAAGCTATTGGGGATTACTGTGCAGGACCGAACCATGTACTGCCAACATCAGGCACTGCTCGCTTTTCTTCGCCGTTAGGTGTTTACGATTTTCAAAAGAAATCATCCATTATTTATTGCAGTGAATCTGGTAGTAAGCCTTTGGCTGAGACAGCTGATATTTTAGCGCAGCGTGAGGACTTAGAAGCCCATGCGCGTTCAGCTCGTTATCGTTATCAGTAATTGATTTTGAATTTTTAGCTTTTACTTTTGATATTTATTTTTAATAGTCTTTTTGGCTAATAGTAGGATAATTTATGAGTGAGTCAAAGATAGACACCAGACTGTGGTCGTCTAAAGCACGCAACTTGTCACCTTATGTTCCAGGTGAGCAGCCGCAACACGACAATCTATGCAAACTAAATACCAATGAAAACCCGTTTCCACCCTCGCCAAAAGTAGGGGAGGCTATTGCCAAGGTCTTGGAACAGCAAGCTGATGAGTTACGTTTGTATCCTGCTCCTGAATCTAATGACCTACGTGCTGCATTAGCACAGTCATACAACCTTGATATCAATCAAGTATTCGTTGGTAATGGTTCAGATGAAGTCTTGGCGTTAGTCTTTGCTAGCTTCTTTTTAAAAGAGCGTCCGCTGCTATCACCTGATATTGGTTACAGTTTTTATCCAGTATATGCACAGACGTTCGGTGTAGAGCTTGTACAGATTCCTCTAGAAGAAGACTTTAGCATTGACCCTGATGCTTATCGTCAGCCTTGTAGCGGTATTATCATCGCCAACCCTAATGCGCCAACGGGCTTGCTATTATCACTTGCTGATATTCGTAAACTTGCGAGTGAGCATTCTAATGCGGTCATTGTTATTGACGAAGCGTATATCGATTTTGCTCAGATAGATGAAAGCAATGCAGACCTGCCAGTCTCAGCAGTTAGCCTAATCAATGAGTGTGATAACGTTATCGTGACCCAAACCTTTTCAAAATCACGCTCGCTTGCTGGATTGCGCGTTGGTATGGCTTTTGGTAATGCATCGTTGATTGAAGCACTAACACGTATGAAAAACAGCTTTAATAGTTATCCATTGGATAAGTTGGCTCAGGCTGGGGCGACTGCGAGTGTGTTAGATACTGAATACTTTGAGCAGACCCGTCAGCAAGTCATTGATTTACGTACGTCGCTAACAGCAGAGTTGACGACATTGGGTTACAAGGTCCTACCGTCACATGCCAACTTCATATTCGCTCGTCCAAAAGATGGCAATGCTAGCGCTGTTGCGAGTGCGTTACGCGAGCAGGGTATTATTGTTCGCCATTTTGATAAGCCGCGTATTGCAGAGTACTTGCGTATTACTATCGGTACGGCAGAGCAGAACGAGCGTTTGATTGATGCGCTAAAAGCTTTGCAAGTCGATGCTAGCGTTGTTGCTGAATAAAATTATATTGATAGCTTAATATAGAATGTTGATAGGTACGTCTCTTTATTCAGAACGCGCACCACTATCGATAAGTCTTAAAAATAAAGCCTGCTAACGTAACGTTGGCAGGCTTTTTTAATTTCAAATTAGCAATAATATTTGAGTTCGCTATCTTAGGTTTTTTGAGCAAGTACTGATAATAAATTACCTACTTTATCTAAGCATTCTTGGTATTCAGCATCACAATCGGACGCGACCGTAATACCGCCACCTGCCCATAGATTAACGTGTCTTTCTTCATTAAGGCTATTATCTGACGAAGTACTGGCTTGCAATGTACGAATGAGCACGTTCCATTGACCACTACCATCAAAATTCATATAACCCATAGTGCCACAATAGGCACCGCGTGGCATAGATTCCAGTTCAGCGATGATCTCGACAGCGCGTTTTTTTGGTGTACCAGTGATAGAGCCAGCAGGCAGACTACCAAACAATACAGCCAATGGATGAGTATCAGTTTTTAGCTCAGCGGTAATGGTACTCACCATATGATGCACGTTGCTAAAGCTCTCAATTGCAAATAACTGTGGTACTTTCACAGTGCCAATTTTGGCGTATTTGCCCAAATCATTACGCAGTAAATCTACAATCATGACATTTTCGGCACGGTCTTTTTCGCTATTGACCAGTTGCTGCTTATACAGATCATCTTGCTCGTCAGTAGTACCTCGCGGCATCGTTCCCTTGATAGGCTTTGTGCGAATAGAGTGTTTGCCAGTGTCGACCTCTCTAGTGAATGTGAAAAACAACTCAGGTGAGCAGCTTAGCAATTCAAAATGATTGCTGTCTGCGTTAAAGCTGTTGCTTCTATTTAGATAATCACCATCATTGCCCTTAACGCTCACATATCCTGCAAAAGGCGCTTTTGTATTGCGATATAGCGCAGGCAAATAGTCAATAAGCGAAAAGGCTGATTGAACATCGTTATTTTTACACGCTAAACTGCCAGACCATTTCTGTGTCAGGTTTATTTGATAGCAGTCGCCTTGCTGTAGATAGTCTTGTGTGCGATTAAATGCTTGTTGATAATCAAGCTTACTCCATCGCGGACTTAAAACTAGGGGAGTGATGCTTGATGCATCTTTAAACTGTGGTTTATTGAGATATTTATCAGACAGTTTTCGATCCAGTTCGTCTAGGTAAGAGGTAAGAGTCGTTATAAAATTATCGTTTGTCTGATGACCAATACTCTCAGAAGTGTCATCGTTAGTTAGATGAGTCTTTAACGCCCAACCTGTATCAGTATGTGCCGTAGGTGTTAGATAAATATCATAATGTCCCAACGAAGCACACGGCTGCATTGCCAATTCAATCCTATCGGCAGGGCTTAGCTCATGGGCCGCAATATCATAACCAATAAAACCGATTAGCCCATGATAATAACTGGGTTTCGGTCTTTCTTCGTTATTGATATATGAGGTGTCGTGATTAACTTCTTGAGCCTTACTATAAGCGATTAGCTCTTCTTGCCACTCTAGATAGCTCATATAAGCTGTCGTGCCAGCATAACTATGATCATCGCTATTTACATCGGTATCGCGACGCACGCCAGTACTACGAAAACTCTTAATCACCTTGTAAATATTGTGTAAATCATTAGAATCTTGCTCATCATTGGGATATAGAGACCAACTGACTTTTGGGAGTAAACCAATCACGGGTCGACCATTATTATTAAGCCAAATAAGTTGCCAGTTTGCTCTAATATCTTGAGCGAGCAAGTGACGCTGTAGCTGCGGCATCAGCTCTGCAGCAGACAAATCACCAAAACGCCAGCTAGGTTTGCTAGCTGGCGATGGCGCAGAATCTGTCTGCTCAGTTGTATTGTGATTTGATACAAGCATGGGTTAAGCGTCAAACTTTTTGATAATTAGTGTAGCGTTAGTACCACCAAAGCCAAAGCTATTACTCATCAAAGTTTCAAGATTTGCTTCACGCATTTCGGTGACGATATCGAAACCTTCAGCAGCAGGATCTAAGTTGTCAACATTGATACTTGGAGCGATAAAGCCGTCCTGTAGCATCAGTAGACAATAAATCAGCTCTTGTGCACCAACAGCACCCAAGCTATGACCTGTCATTGATTTGGTTGAGCTGATAGCAGGTACTTTACTGATGTCATTATCAAATACTTTAGCAATCGCTTTAAGCTCAGTAATATCGCCTAACGGTGTACTAGTACCATGGCTGTTGATGTAATCGACACTTTCTAGACCCGCTTCAGTTAAGGCTTGTTGCATACAGCGAACAGCACCTTCACCGCTTGGCGCAACCATTTCTGCACCATCAGAGCTGGCACCATAGCCAACGATTTCAGCCAAAATATTAGCGCCGCGTGCTTGAGCATGTTCCAGACTCTCTACAACCACCATCGCGCCACCAGCAGCAATCACAAAACCGTCACGGTCTTTGTCATAGGCTCTTGAGGCAAGTTTTGGTGTGTCGTTATACTGAGTACTAACTGCGCCCATAGCATCAAACATACAAGACTGCGTCCAATGCTCAGCTTCACTACCACCAGCCAATATCACATCGGCTTTACCCAATTGGATAAGCTCAGCAGCATGACCGATACAGTGTGTCGAAGTCGCACAAGCAGAGGCGAGAGAGTAGGAGACGCCTTGGATTTTTAGACCAGTTGCTAAAGCAGCTGATACTGAGCTGCCCATTGTCTTTGGTACTGCCATTGCGCCGACACCGCGTAGACCTTTTTCGCGCATAGCATCGATAGCATTGACGATATTTTCTGTTGATGCGCCGCCCGAACTTGCCACTACACCCACTCGTGGGTTGTTATTGATGGTATCAAGCGATAGTCCTGAGTGCTCAATCGCATTTAATGCACTAACATAAGCGTATAAGCTAGCGTCACTAAAGAACCGTTTAAGCTTACGATCGATACCACTGGTATCCAGTTCTGATTGATTGATACTACCGCTCACGTGTGATTTAAACTCGTGCTCAGCATAAGAATCATTAAATGTGATGCCAGACTGACCCTCTTTGAGGGCAGTGGTGACAGTGTCTAAATCATGTCCGATACAAGAGACAATCCCTGCTCCAGTAATAACTACGCGACGCATATTCTATTCCTTATGAGTAACAATCCTTGAGAATTGCTTTCAATAATCGTTTTTAAATATTGGTACTATTAACCAAATATTGGTTATATCAATCAATGTTAAGTGCCGTCGTACTTTATCGCCATTATATAAATCATAGCAAGATCGATGATCTATAAATGGTAATCTGTAAATAAAGTACAAGTGTACTGTGAATTATGGCACATGATAACGTATCAAGCTTTCGAAATCTTTGCGCAAGTGCAAAATAACGACAAAATAACGCTTATGATTCAATACTGAATGAAAAAATGAGAAGTAAGCCTAGCTACTGGCTATGGACGGAATTATACTTTAGATACAAAATTTGTGATTCTAATAACATTGTTCGCACTGACACCACTTACGATAACTGGCTAAAATAATAGATTCATTATTAATAATTAACTATCATATTAAAATACAACTATATTAAAAACCAACTCATCATATTAAGGACATCACGATGGCAAAGCGTAGTACTCTTTCTAAAAGCATCAATACTATTGGATCTTTTACTCGAAACAACCTAGAGCGCGTAGGGGCTATGATTGACAGTGTAAATGCCAAAACAGGCAAGCCGCGTCAATACAAAGCTGTAGACCTAGGCGATGAAGACTACCAACAAGATTTGTTTCGTGAGCAAACGCTAAAGGCGACGCAGCAACTATTAGGACCACGCTTTGCTACTTATGGCAAATACGCCAAGAAAGTCGTACCGAACAGCTTTTTTCAATCGACAGTTGATGGCGCATTTGCCCAAGTAGCCAACCTCGCTGCCAACTGGAGCCAACTCGACTTACCTAATGAACATCGCTTTGCCAATATTGCTACTTTAGATGACGAAGAGCGTTATGCGTTAGCTACTGATATCGCTAATCAAAACCGCGCGCTTGCAATGATGGGTGGTTTGACAGGTTTGGCAGGTCTACCAGGTTTGCTCGCTGATACATTATGGCTATTACTGGTTTCATTACGTACGGTTTATCAGATTGCTGCTGTATATAATAAACCGCTGACAGGTAAGCAAGGCGTCAAGATGGCGTACGAACTACTATCAAACGCTGACTTGAGCAAAATGCAAGAAAAACAAGCGCTACTAGCTGGTCTAGGTATTGGCAAAGGTTTGCTCGATAATGCTCAGAGCAATGGACTACATGGTGAACTTAAAAATCTCGGTCTGAAAAATAAAAATGTAAATTTCTATGCTGCGCAAATAGACAAAGTCGCTAGTCAAGTAGGTATTGATTTAGATCAGATCAACTTATCATGGGTTCGTCGCTTCATTCCTGTCACTGCAGTAGCGATTGGCATGCACTATAACAGCCAATTGATTGACGAAGTGATTGGCGTTGCTCAAGCGACCTTTGCACCAGAAGCAAAATTGGCCAATCGTGCTATTACTGATGACAGCAGCAGTGAGGCTAAAGTAGAAAAGGCTGATACTAATGAGGCGAAAAAAGACACAGAGCGCAAAGAAAAAAGCAGTGATTCAGAAAAAGTCACTGATAAAGAAGAAGCTAGTAAAGAAGAAACTAGCAGTAAAAAAGACGCAGACAAGCAAACGTCTGATAAAAAAGCCAAGTAATAAACATATTATTTGCTAGTTGGGTTATATATTTATAAGTACGATGATATTTATCTTAGTTTGATTGAGCAACATGACTTGAAAATTAGGATAAATACCACCACTTAGTTACTATCAAGTACCATTTCAATGTTAAACATCTTTTCTTAATGATGCTTGAGCTCGCTTTGTTTGCTTTATTTATTACGCTATTTTTCGGCGAAAAATCTATAAAGTGATACAATGAGAGGCTGAATGCATATCTATCAAATGTTGTAAAGCGAAACCATTCATAAGTGGTTGAAATAGCAGCAACAACTCTTTATAATACACTGTCCTAAAAATGGGTGCCCCCGAAATCTGCAATTATTGTCAGATAGATGGTGCATTGGCCCATTTTTTTGTTTTATACCAAACGGGAGAAGGATGCCTTATGGCAACAACTAACCAATTGATTCGTAAAGGTCGCAAAACCATCAAGGAAAAGTCAAAAGTTCCTGCGTTGGAAGCGTGCCCACAGCGTCGCGGTGTATGTACTCGTGTATATACTACCACGCCAAAAAAACCTAACTCTGCCATGCGTAAAGTATGTCGTGTACGTTTGACTTCAGGCTATGAAGTATCAAGCTACATCGGTGGCGAAGGTCATAACCTACAAGAGCACAGTGTTGTTCTAATCCGTGGTGGTCGTGTAAAAGATCTACCAGGTGTACGTTATCACACTGTTCGCGGTGCATTAGATTGCGCAGGCGTTAAAGACCGTAAGCAAGGTCGCTCTAAGTACGGTGCTAAGAAGCCTAAAGTTTAATAACTAAACGTTATTAGATAAGCTTTTTGCACTACCCAATAACTGTGCATGGGTTTGGTGTCAGTAGTAATATCACTTTTATATAAATATATATCTGTGATGTGCTCTTAAAACATACCACCATGCAGTAAGGCTAACTGATAACTCACTGCTATATCCTAATGATAAGTAGTCGATGTTGTGAATGTTAGACACTCCTGAAGATAAGGAAATTTATTATGCCAAGACGTCGCGTCGTTGCTGCCCGTGAGATCCTACCGGATCCTAAGTTTGGTAGCCAAACTGTTGCAAAATTCATCAACCATGTAATGAGTGATGGTAAAAAATCTACTGCTGAGCGTATCGTTTACGGTGCACTTGAGACAGTAAGTGAGAAGCGTAAAGTTGAAGATCCAGTATCTTTCTTCGAAGAAGTGCTAGAAAATGTACGCCCAATGGTAGAAGTAAAAGCTCGCCGCGTTGGCGGTGCAACCTATCAAGTACCAATGGAAGTACGCCCCTCCCGTCGTACTGCATTGGCTATGCGTTGGTTAGCTGAAGCTGCTGCTAAGCGTTCTGAAAAATCAATGGCTTTGCGTTTAGCTGGCGAATTGAATGATGCTGCTGATGGCAAAGGCGCTGCTATGAAAAAGCGTGACGAAGTTCACCGCATGGCAGATGCTAACAAAGCATTCTCTCATTACCGTTTCTAAGCTACTTTTTAATAGTAGCTTGAGATTAGAGGCTCATGCCATCTAATCTTACATTGTTGTTTATTCTATTGATTGCCGCCATCATCATTCGGTCATATATAAATGTTATTTATTGATGACTGAGGTGGCGGACATCTATCCAGATGTCTCTCTTAACAAATACAGTTTTTGCTGGAGAGCATCCCAAATTTGATGCCGCACTATTCTTAGTATTTGCTCTTTTTTTGTCCGTATTAGGCTCAATAATCAGTAAGTAATATTACGAAGCTGAACGCTTTGTCATAGAGTATGAGGTAGAGACACAATACATTATTATATACACGACTTTTCCTAGGAAAACACTATGGCTCGTAAAACTCCCCTAAAACGCTATCGCAATATTGGTATCTCAGCGCACATCGATGCTGGTAAGACAACCACTACAGAGCGTGTTTTATTCTATACCGGTGTTAGCCACAAAATTGGCGAAGTACATGATGGCGCAGCCACTATGGACTGGATGGAGCAAGAACAAGAGCGTGGTATTACTATTACCTCAGCGGCAACAACTTGTTTTTGGTCAGGTATGGCTAAACAGTTTGACGAACACCGTATCAACATCATCGATACCCCAGGTCACGTTGACTTCACGATCGAAGTTGAACGTTCTATGCGTGTACTTGATGGCGCTTGCATGGTTTACTGTGCAGTAGGCGGCGTTCAGCCACAGTCTGAGACCGTATGGCGTCAGGCGAACAAATATAAAGTACCACGTCTTGCATTTGTAAACAAAATGGATCGTGTTGGTGCTGATTTCTATCGTGTTATCGAACAGATCAAAACTCGCTTAGGCGGTAACCCTGTACCATTGGTTATCCCAATCGGTAAAGAAGATGACTTCGAAGGCGTTGTTGATCTAGTGACCATGAAAGCTATCTATTGGGACGAAGCGTCTCAAGGTATGCAATATGATGAGCGCGAAATCCCAACTGAACTACAAGAAAAAGCAGCAGAATACCGCGAGCACCTTGTAGAAAATGCTGCTGAAGCCAACGAAGAGTTGATGAACGAATACCTAGAAAACGGTGAGTTGACTGTAGAACAAATTCACGGTGCTATTCGTCAGTTAACTATCGATAACGAAATCATTCCGCTTCTTTGTGGTACTGCCTTTAAGAACAAAGGTGTACAGAAGATGCTAGATGCCGTTATTCAGTATCTACCTGCACCAATCGACGTACCTGCTATTAAAGGTATTCTTGATGACAAAGACGAAAGCGAAGGCAGCCGTGAAGCATCAGATGAAGCACCTTTCTCAGCACTAGCGTTCAAAATCATGAATGACAAATTTGTTGGTAACTTAACCTTCGTACGTGTTTATTCTGGTGTAATGAAGCAGGGTAGCAGTGTTTATAACCCAGTTAAGATGAAGCGTGAGCGTGTTGGCCGTATCGTACAGATGATGGCAAACTCTCAAGAAGAGCTTGCAGAGATTCGTACTGGTGATATCGCAGCTCTAGTCGGCATGAAAGATGTGACTACTGGTGATACGCTATGTGATGAAGACAACGTGATCACTCTTGAGCGTATGGAATTCCCAGATCCAGTTATTTCTCTAGCTGTTGAGCCAAAGACTAAAGCTGACCAAGAAAAAATGTCAATCGCTCTTGGCCGTTTGGCAAAAGAAGATCCATCGTTCCGTGTACACACTGACGAAGAATCTGGTCAGACGATCATCAGTGGTATGGGTGAGCTACATCTAGAGATTCTTGTTGACCGTATGAAGCGTGAATTCAACGTTGAAGCAAACATCGGCGCACCTCAGGTTGCTTATCGTGAGACGATTCGTAACACTGTTGAACAAGAAGGCAAATTCGTACGTCAAACAGGTGGTCGTGGTAAGTTTGGTCACGTTTGGTTACGTCTTGAGCCACTTGATCCAGCTGGCGACACTGAATATGAATTCGCTGAAGAAGTTGTTGGTGGTACTGTACCAAAAGAATTCCACGGTGCTGTTGACAAAGGTATCCAAGAGCGCATGAAAAACGGCGTACTTGCAGGCTACCCAGTAGTTGGCGTAAAAGCGACCTTGTATGATGGTTCTTATCATGACGTTGACTCTGATGAATTGTCATTTAAGATGGCTGGTTCTATGGCCTTCAGAAAAGGTTTCTTAGCAGCTGATCCAGCGCTACTTGAGCCAGTAATGAAAGTAGAAGTTGAAACACCTGAAGACTACATGGGCGACATCATGGGCGATCTTAACCGTCGTCGTGGTTTGGTACAGGGTATGGAAGATCTACCTGGTGGTACTAAACAGATTCGTGCTGAAGTACCATTAGCGGAAATGTTTGGTTATGCCACTCAAATGCGCTCTATGTCACAAGGCCGTGCAACTTACTCAATGGAATTCCAAAAGTACGCTGAAATTCCAAAATCAGTTGCTGCTGAAATCATCTCTAAGTTCAACTCTAAAGATGATGACGAGTAAATAAAACTTACTGAAAGTGACAATATAGAGTATGTCTGTGTATTGTCACTAAAGAATACGCCAATAACTTGTTAAAAGACTTGTTATTGGCCGCGATTTTCTTATAATATCTGCACATTAGTATGTGCAACCTTTTAACAATTATCTTAATGTGGTCAAAATCGTCTTAATAATCATATTTATATGAGTTAAGTCTTGAACCCCAAAAAAAGAGGAAATACCCATGGCAAAGGCCAAGTTTGAACGTAACAAGCCACACGTCAACGTCGGTACAATCGG
>NZ_JADQAM010000018.1:0-8004 GCF_022129405.1 Psychrobacter sp. Ps2
GGCACGACTGGTGATTCATACGATAATGCACTGGCTGAAACGGTCAATGGACTCTATAAATCTGAGGTAATTGACTAGACCTCTTGCAAAAGTACCGTTTTATTGACCTTCGTTAACGGAGTATCAAAGGCTAGCAATGACTTATGCAAGAGATCTACTATTTAAAGGAGAACTGGACTGGTATCAATGATGTTGAACTGGCAACCCTTGAATGGGTGGACTGGTTTAATAAAATACGACTGCATAGCACGATTGGTTATGTGTCACCCTTTGAGTTTGAAAAGCGGTATTACGATAATTTAACCCTGTCAGGCATCGCTGCCTGACTCAAGTAAATCACTCTCCGATATAGTCGGGGGCGGTTAAGACCTAGCATTTGATTACTATTTATACAAGTTAAGGCACTTGGTTGAAAACACGTTTGCAAGGTTAAAACATTATCGTAGTATTGCCACTCGTTATAAAAAACTGGCTCGAAATTGTAAGTCTATGATTTATCTGGCTTGTACTATGATTCATTGCAAACTAAATTAGGAATACGCCCTAAATTATTAGACAATAAAAAACCCTCACGAGCGAATAGCTGTAAGGGTTTTTATATATTATGCCTATGATCAACTAAGCTTGATAGTTAAAGTGAGTTAGTCAAAGTTGGTTTACACGCTCGATATGATAGTAAATCTTTTTCTTCACCAAGAATTATATGTAATGCCAATCGATCCACCTTGATCTTACTTATTAGAATCTAATAAATTATAGTTGATGCTTTAAATTACAGCGTCTGAAGTGACAATTACTTGGTTTTCCTCAACAGTATCTCCTTTCCACTTCTCAGTCTGATCTACTATTTTGGCACCAACTAAATCTCCAACAACGTTACCAAAAGTGAAAATCATATCTACTAAGATATTAATACCTGCTGTAAGTGCAACAATTTCAATCGGTAAGCCTGCTTGTGTAAAGACAATAGACATACCAATTAATCCAGCTCCTGGCACGCCAGCAGTACCAATAGCGGCCATAGTGCCTATTATAACGATAGTAGCCAACTCTGGCGTTGATAAAGTCATCCCCATAATTTCTGCAGCAAAGATAACTGCAACGCCAAACCGTATTGCTGTACCATTCATATTTACTGTTGCGCCGATAGGCAATGTGAGTTTTGCAACTCGTTCGCCAATCCCAGCTTTTTCTGCACATTTAATAGTAACTGGTAAAGTGCCAATACTACTACTGGTAACAAATGATGTAAAAGCCGCTTCTTTAATATTTTTGTAGAATTGAATAACTTTAATACCAAACACTTTCATCATTATTGGGAATGCCACTCCAACCAAAATGATTACGCCAAGGTATGAAGTGCCTATAAATTTTCCAAGAGCGACAGCAGTGTCTAGTCCTTGAGTTCCAAATGTATTAGCAGTAATACCTAATACTCCAATAGGCGCATATACGAGTATCCCATTGAGGATTTTAGATATTACTTCATTACCAGCCTCAATGAGTTTAAATAAGAAATCTCCCATTTCCTGTTGCTTTTCATCTAATGAGTGGCGCATAAACAAAATAGCTAAGCCAGCTATGACGGAAACAAAAACTACTGCTAAAATATTGCCTTGAGCAAGCGCATTAAAAATATTGCTTGGCACCATATTCAGTAGTGTATCTATAAAAGAAGGGCGAACAGGAGCATCCATAACAACTTCTGTAGGCAAAGAAAAACCAGACCCTGGGTTTGTGGCTTTAGCTAAGATGATACCGATTACTACTGCAATACCTGTTGAAAAAAGGTAGAAGGGAAATATTTTCAATCCTATACGACCTAACTCTTTCGGATTTGAGTGATTAACCGCTACCATCAAAGAAAATATTACAAGAGGAATCACGATCATTTTCAACAAGTTTAAAAATAGTGTACCAAGTGGCGCTAAGAAGCTACTATGTTCACCAAGTACAACTCCAAGCAAAATTCCAATTAAAAAGCCGCCGGTCATTTTGACCATAAACGACATACTCATGTACCAACGCCAAATTTTCCCCATTGCTATCTCCGGTTATTTATAATACTTGATGCATATTGCAGAAGCGATATTATGAAGATAGCCAAGAGAATATTGTAATTGTAGACATTCCATTGCCCACTCCTTTTTTATATAGATTAATTTTAGTGTAATTAGGAGAGTACGGTGATAGTAGACAATTCCATTGCCCACTTCTTTGTAGCTCATATCTTTCCGCTATATGCTTGCGTAGCTGATGTCTGAATATCTAATAGCAGTATCAACATATGATTTAAAGATACTAAACATCCTAAATTGTTGGAACAAGCGAATAAAAGTATGGAAAGCATTCCTTTTTTTCTTACTAATGGATATATGGATTTTATATATAATTATAACTAATGCTTTGGATAAATAATAAATTATGAAAACTGATACGAGTAGTTCTTTGGGTTTTAGAGCCTATCCTTCAACTAAAGCTTTGCAATGCTTTGAAACAGCTGCTAGACATTCTAGTTTTACCTATGCCGCTCAAGAAATGCATATGACTCAAAGTGCGGTTAGCAAACAAGTGACTCAATTGGAAGAGATGTTAAATACAGCCTTGTTCTATCGAACATCGAGACAAATTTCGTTAACACCTGCCGGCAAGGTTTATTATATTGAAGTGTTAAATATCCTAAAGCATATTGAAGCTGCGACCAGTAACTTACTGTCACACAATGATGATAGTGAGTTACTTAGAATTATCTCGCATCCTACCCTATGTTCTCGTTGGTTAATTCCGGCTTTGAAAGGGTTTAGTGAGGAGTATCCTTTAATTAACTTAGAGATAATAGAGCAGGTAGGCCCGTTTTTTTCAGAAGATAAAAACGTAGATATTGCTTTTCTATACGGCACAGGAATTTGGGATGGTATGGAGACTGTTAAGCTATTCGATGAGTACAGTATTGCTGTATGTAATCCGACATATCTTCAAAATCGAGATATAAGCTTTAAAAACATAGATAACTATAATTTCATACAGTTCAACTCAAGGCCTAATGCTTGGTATGAATATTTTAAGCAACAGGACCTTAATATTGAAGGAGCGATCGACGGGCCACGTTTTGATACTTTCCAGGCTTGTATTTCAGCAGCTTTAGCTGGCTACGGTATCGCTTTAGTCCCATCTCATTTCATAAAATCTGAGTTGCAGTCTACAAATTTGGTAAAGGTATTTGATTATGTCATGCAAGGTCGAGGTTCTTACTATGTTACATACCCATTATCCTTAGGTAACTCATACAAAATAAGGATGATTCTGGAATGGCTTTCAGATTATATCGAAAGTTATACTGAGCATAGCAATGAGTAGAGATTAATTTTCTAATTACTGTTACTGCAATGAATAAAAGGAATGCAAGCCCAACTATTATTCGTTTGTTGAGTAGCTAATATTTTGTTGAAATGAGCATCTAACTTAAGGAAGAGAAAAGAGCTCATGGATAAAATGCATAATGTTACAGATGCTTTTACGATGGTACATCCAGTAACCTTGACTAGAGGCGTTAATGCAAAAGTTTGGGACATTAATGACCGCTGCTATATCGATTTTGTGGGTGGCATAGGGGTCTTGAACTTTGGTCATTGTCATCCTCACATTGTTAGTGCCATTATTAACCAAACCCAATCCCTCATTCATTACGCCTATAATGCGGCCGCTCATACACCGTATCAAACCTTTATGCCGCGATTATGTGAACTCATACCTATTAGTGGTGAGCTTGCAGGTATGCTCACCAACTGCGGTGCAGAAGCCACTGAAAATGCCATAAAAGTTGCGCGTCTTAAAACCAATCGCGTGGGAGTTATTGCTTTTGATGGTGGCTTTCATGGACGTACACTTGCTGCTGTTAATCTGAATGGTAAGGTTGCTCCCTATAAGCGCGGGCTAGGACCTTTGGCGAGCTGTGTCTATCATATACCTTTCCCCAGCCCAGATAATGAAATTAGTGATCAGCAGGCCATTGATGCTTTAAACCGTTTATTCGAAGTAGAAACGGATGTCAACAATATTGGCGCCATTATCGCAGAGCCCGTACAAGGTGAAGGTGGTTTCCAATTAATGTCGCCATCATTCGCTAAATATCTACGTGCTTTCTGTGATGACCATGGTATTTTGCTGATTATGGATGAAATTCAATCAGGTTATGGTCGTACAGGGTCACCATTTGCATTTCCGCACTTAGGAATTGAACCGGATATGATATTACTAGGTAAAAGTATCGCAGGAGGATTGCCTTTAGGTGCTGTAATAGGTAAAGCTAGCGTGATGAATGGCTTACCTAAAGGTAGCTTAGGAGGTACTTATTCAGGTAATCCGGTCGCATGTGCAGCAGCAAATGCGACTATAGATATCATGCAAGAGAATGAGATATGGGAATCTGCTAATCAATATACACAAACGATTGAGAATACCATTGCTCAGTGGCAAGAAGAAGGTGTTTCGCCTTGGCTATATGGTCTCACCGGTATTGGTGCTATGCGTGGTATTGAGCTTCGTCATACTGAATATGGCACTCATCCGAGTATAATGGCGCGCGTTTTAAACCAAGCGCGCGAGCAGGGCCTATTGCTCATGCCTAGTGGTAAGCATCGACATATTATTCGTCTGTTACCACCACTGACTATAGAGCCTGAAACGCTACAAGCCGGCCTTGATATCTTAAAGAAGGTGCTCGGCGCTATTCCTGATGAAAACCCCGCTGTCTAGTTTGCAATGCTAATAGTTGCCGCTGCAGTTTATATCTGTATTTAAGATTTAAAAAAGGATAAGTATTTATGAACAATAATAAAAATGTTATGGAAAGTAATAAGTTAAAGGGTAGCAATGCTATTCGTCATGAGTTCTCTATGGCGATGTCAGCCATGTATCAATCTGAAGTCCCATTGTATGGCGATTTGCTCGATTTAGTCGCTGAAGTAAATACGGAGATGCTAACCCAACATCCAGAGATTAAGGAGCAGTTAGAGCACACTGGAGAGATTGATAGAATCAGTATGGAACGTCACGGAGCGATTAGATTGGGGACAGCGGCTGAGCTCCACATGATGCGTCGTCTCTTTGCTGTTATGGGTATGTATCCTGTTGGCTATTATGATTTAGCACCCGCTGGCGTGCCAGTTCACTCTACGGCTTTTCGGGCCATTGATTCGCAAGACTTAAATCAAAGCCCATTTCGAGTTTTTACTTCTTTATTGCGTCTAGATTTAATTGGTGATGAAGTATTAAAAAAAGAAGCCATGGATGCATTAGCTAATCGTCAAATATTTACCGCTAATGTTATTAGCCTTATCGAGCGTTTTGAGGAGCAGGGTAGTTTAACTTTAGAAGAAGGTAAACAGTTTGTAAAAGAAGCATTAGAAACTTTTCGCTGGCATGATAAAACGCCTGTTTCAAAGAAGCTCTATCAGCGTTTGTTAGAGCAACATGGACTTATTGCTGATGTTGTCGGCTTTAAAGGTCCGCATATCAATCATTTAACACCTAGAACATTAGATATAGATGCTGTGCAGCAAGATATGCTGGCAAAAGGCATTCCGCCAAAAGCAATTATCGAAGGTCCGCCAAAACGGGATTGTCCAATTTTATTAAGACAGACAAGCTTTAAAGCGCTAGAAGAAACGGTTAGTTTTAAAGACCCTGAAGGCGGGTATGAAGCGGGTCATCATACTGCGCGCTTTGGTGAAATTGAACAGCGCGGTGTAGCTTTGACACCAAAGGGTAGGTCGCTATATGACCAATTGCTCAACCAAGCTCGTGAACAACTGGGCGTGACGCCTAATGAAAACAATGCAGTAGAGTATTATCAAATCTTAGAAAGTGTATTTGAAGCTTTTCCCGATGACTATCGAACGCTACATGATGAAGGACTAGCTTATTTTTACTATCAAGCGGTCAATGATTCTCCATATCCAAGTAATGCGGACTCTAAGTTAAATCTAAATTCTTTAGAAGAAAGTTATTCGGATGACTCTATCTCAAAGCAAGCCATGACTAAATTGATTGAGCAGGGTGTTGTTCGTCTTGAACCCATTGTTTATGAAGACTTTTTACCAGTAAGCGCTGCAGGAATTTTTCAGTCTAATTTGCATGATGATAAACAAAGCAGTTATGAAGGTAATTCAAATCAAAACGAATTTGAAAAAGCACTTGGAGTGCATGTATATGATGAATTAGCTTTGTATGCTGATCAACAAGCTAAAAGCATTCACGAATGCTTATGTAGATTAAAGTCTTCTATGTAAGTACTCGGTACATATAATTTACTATTACTAGATGAGTTTCATTAATCTAGTAATAGCTTCATAAACCTAAATCATTGTATTAGGAAGTGTTTTTAGTGAATAAACTTCTGAAAGTTTTAATAGATAGTCATCAATTTAACCCCAGCCAAATAGAAACTGACGCTGAGAGTCTAGAGCACTGGGGTAAAGACTGGACCAAACACTTCGCTCCTGCTGCGTCTGCCATCGTCTTTCCAAAGACCACTGAACAAGTACAAGCGATTGTCTTGCTTGCTAATCAACACAACGTGGTACTGACGCCAAGTGGTGGTCGTACGGGCCTCTCTGCAGGCGCTGTCGCGTCTAACGGTGAGATTGTCGTCAGTATGGATAAGATGAACCGTATTGGACAGTTCTATCCTGCTGATCGCATGGTTGAGATTGAAGCCGGTGTGGTCACGCAGCAGCTGCAACAATTCGCTGAGTCTAAAGACCTCTACTACCCTGTCGACTTTGCTTCAGCAGGTTCCAGTCAAATCGGTGGCAATATTGGCACCAATGCGGGCGGTATTAAGGTCATTCGTTATGGCATGACCCGTCAATGGATCATGGGGCTCACAGTGGTCACTGGTAAAGGTGATATCCTGCAGCTCAATCGCGGCATGATTAAAAACGCCACTGGCTATGATTTGCGTCAATTGTTTATCGGTAGTGAAGGCACGCTAGGCTTAGTCACTCATGCGCAAATAAAGCTTGAGCGTCAGCCACAAGACTTAAATGTCATGGTGCTCGGTATGGATAACTTTAGTGATGTCATGAATGTGCTCTCTGCCTTTCAAGCGAAGATTGATTTGACCGCTTTTGAGTTCTTTGATGATGTGGCGATTGATAAATTGATGGCACATGGTCAAGTACAAGAGCCATTTGAATCGCGTACCAAATTTTATACGCTATTAGAGTTCGAAGCGCCATACGAGCCGATCATGGATGAAGCCATGGCGATATTTGAGCATTGTATGGAACAAGGTTGGGTCGTCGATGGTGTCATGAGCCAGAGCTTGGCACAGGCTGAAGAGCTGTGGAAATTGCGCGAGTATATCTCTGAAACCATCTCAGTATCTACCCCTTATAAGAACGATGTTTCGGTATTAATCAGTTACGTACCTGAATTTATCGCTGAGATTGATCACATCGTCAGCAGCAACTACCCTGACTTTGAAGTGTGCTGGTTCGGTCATATTGGCGATGGCAACTTGCATCTTAATATCTTAAAGCCTGAAAACATGAGTAAAGATGATTTCTTTGCCGAGTGCCAGATTGTCAATAAATACGTATTTGAAACGGTGCAAAAATATGGTGGTTCAGTATCTGCTGAACATGGCGTTGGTATGACCAAAAAGCCTTATCTCAATTATAGCCGTAGCGAGACTGAGATTGATTATCTGCGAGAAGTCAAAAAGGTCTTTGACCCCAATAATATTATGAATCGCGGAAAGATTTTTGATATGTGATTGGTAGGCTAACGATTTATCTCAAAAAAAGACGCTAAACCTAAAGGTTAGCGTCTTTTTTATATAGATAATTCAAATTTCACTATTGTTAGTACCATCTTAAGAAAATACGAGCTATATCGAAGAAGTTTTATATCTGTGTTCTTCATGGGGCTGTAGTAGATAAGGATTAAATATCACACCATTTTCTCAAGGTTTTCAGCTGATTAGATGGTGAGCCATAG
>NZ_JADQAM010000025.1:0-7889 GCF_022129405.1 Psychrobacter sp. Ps2
TTTGTGTGAGAGCTTAAAGATTAACCGTTCGCTATTTTTTTTGCCATTAATTTGTCGCCAATGTTCAACACGCCCTAGTTACGACTCGTCTGTTTTATTAATAATTGTAATGCTTCACTCACCATAATCATCGCCACCACTGACGTAACGACCACTGCTGAGCCATAACCACCGCACTGTAAACCGCCTGTTTGACAGCTTTTATCTACAATTGGCGGCTCTGTCGAATAGACACATTTGATACCAAATTTTTCTTTTAAAGCACTATTAATGCCTTTTTCGTGGCGTAACTTGTTGCGTAACTTTGCAAGTAGTGGGTCTTGATAACAGTCACGCAAATCACTTACTCTAATCTGACTTGGATCTATCTTACCACCTGCACCGCCCGCACAGACCAACTTTAGTTTATTAAAACGACAGTGTAAAGCAATTGCTAATTTAGCATTCATATCGTCTACGCAATCTAAAATAACAATCGGTTTCCCCTGAGCATTGGCAGATTTAACTGCTTCACGACTTGGTAAGAGTGTGGCGACATTATCTACTGTCAAAAAGTCATCGACCAAATTTAAGGTTACTGTGGGATTAATCTCTCTAATACGAGTTGCCATTGCTTCAATTTTACTTTGACCAAATGTGCTGTCCAATGCAGGCAGTTGGCGATTGACATTAGAAGCAACCAATACATCCAAATCAATCAACGTAATCGTTCCCACTGCTGTCCGAGCCAGCGCCTCTGCTGCCCAAGAGCCCACCCCTCCTACACCAATAATGTAGACATGAGCTGCCGAAAAAGTATTAACCGCAGAGGTACCATATAGTGTCCGTGTACCTTGAAAACGACGATCGTACTGCTCATCTTGTTGGCGCGATTCGTCTTGTGCAAGACTGTCTTCGACGGATTCTGGTTGTTCAAATTGTCGCGTGTCACTCATAACAGATCAAATTCTCTTTTCAAATATTTTGGTTGTCATTTATTTGGCTAGTACTTTTTAGCGTCTAATTACAACGATGCTTTTCTTATAAATAGTATAGTTACGTTGAATAAGCCCAGTCTACTTTCAGAGCATCACAGCTATTTTGCCATAACTGCTTAGCAAGTTTATCATGTGGTATTTCTAATAGCTCACTCAAGCTTGCCAATACCCATGGGAGATTGGCTGGTACATTCCTATTATGTGAATCAGTATTATCCGTTGTCTGACACATAATAGGTGTCATATCTGGACAATCCGTTTCAATGACCAAGCATTCGATGCCATGACTCTCAACTGCTACTTGAATAGCACGGCGCAGTTTTTTGGCATTCGGATTGGTTATCTGACCAGTAATACCGAGCTTAAACCCCAATTTTACAAAAGCCTTCGCCTCTTGTTCGCCACCACTAAAGCTATGGGCAATACCACCTAATTTATGCGCATCGTATTTATGCGCTTTTAATATTGCGAGCGCTTCAGCATGCGCTTTACGAATATGCAGCATTACTGGAAGTCGATGGGCCACTGCTATATCCAACTGCGCCGCAAAGAACCTTTTTTGTTTAGCAAACATATCAGGCTGCTTCATTGCATCGGTAAAGGTGTCTAATCCAATCTCACCAATGGCTAATGGACGTTGCTCTATCACTATTTGTTCAAGTTGTATTAAATGATCATTGGTATGCTGCTCAATATAAAAAGGATGTAAACCGAGCGCGATATAGGCTGCAACATCGCACTTATCTTTACTATTCACCTTTGTTACAGACGACTGCGACATTTTATTAATGAAATCTTGAGTATCATACATTCGATCAAAATACTGATATAGATAACCTACTAGCACTAAGTGACGGATACCTTGACTATAAGCCTGCTCTACCTGTTGTCTGCGATCATTGTCGAACACTGGAGCATCAAAATGTGTATGCGTATCTATAAGAGAATAGACATTTTTTAAAACTTCTCTAGCATCTGTTCTCTCAGCCATGGTCACTGATTTGTTGCCACACATTAATAAACTCCAAAACTGACTTTTCAGAACATAGAATTGAGTAATAAACACTAAGCAATTTTTACTATATAAGTATTTTTATACAAGAATATTGCTATAGACGCATTATTGAGCTTTTATTTTCTAATTACTAGCTTCTATTTACTAGCTGCATTCTCGTGAGCATCGTCAATATCACTACCCTCAGATACGGTATTATGATTATTTACTGTCTCCGTATTGTCCTTTCGACTACTGCGCCTAGGGATGAGTAATAGCGCAGTTGCAGCCACACTTAGCAAAAACCATTTTTTCGTATTTTTATAATCTGTCATCTTAGTTTCTGATTTACTATAGTGAAAAACATGATACGTAACTCATTATTTTATTAGTAACTAATATACCCAAATATAAAAGCGTCTATGTTTATCTGTGTTATGAATACGCAAGCTAATGTACGATGTAACTAGTATCTATCACATCGTACATTAATTTATGTCAGTTGAATCATATTAACCGTTATATATACGGCCAATATTTTAACGATTAAGAGGATAGGTCGTGATACCGCTATTAGGACTATCTACTCTCGTAAAGCCTTGCGAAGTAGATTTTGGCGCTTGATCACGTTTAGGGATAAGAGGATTAAGCGGCATAAGCTCGTAATCTGCACTGACATTACCATTCCAACCTTCAGTGCCGCTCAATGGTAATTGCTTAATCGTACCGTTTTTATCAATGACCAGCTGCAACACTCGCATTTGATTAAATTTGCGTTCAGTCACACTCGCTACCGCGCCGCCATCACGTAAAATAGTCGGCTGTAAAAAGATGATCAAATTGCTCTTTTGGGTGCTGTCATTGTCAGAACGAAAGAGTCTACCGATAACAGGAACATTGCCCAAACCAGGAACTTTCTGTTGACGTGTGGTGGTGTTGTCACGCATCAGGCCGCCCAAGGCAATCGTCTGCTGATCATCCGCTAGAATGGTCGTATTAATGAGGCTTTTGTTGGTAATTAGCCCACTGGCATTACCCGTACTACCTGGTACGACTGAAGAGACTTCTTGCGATACCTCTAAACGTACTGTGCCATTGTCGCCAATGTGAGGAATGACATTCAGATTAATACCAATGTCTTGACGATCAATTGTCTGAAATGGGTTGTTTGAATTATTGCCACTAGTGGTAAAAGAACCTGTGACAAAAGGTACGTTTTGACCAACCAAGATACTGGCTTTTTCATTATCCAATGTCAAAATCGATGGCATGGACAATAGATTAGCACTGGTAGATGAGTCAAGCGCCTGTAAAATAGCACCATAAAACTCTGTATTGCCCTGACTGTCCTTGCGACTGTCTCCAATTCCTATCAATGCACCAGCGATAGAGCTGGCAGCAGCGCTAATACCTGCCGTACTTGTCCCTGCTAAAGCAGCAGCTGCAAGTGTCGTCGCGCTGGCCCCCACATTGTTAAAGTTGACAACTCCATAGCCACTATTGGCATTACCTAGCGCCCATTGAACGCCTAGCTGAGTAGCATCATCGCCTGACACTTCAACAATGGCAGCTTGAATTAATACTTGTGCGCGGCGACTGTCTAATTGGTTGACTGCGTCTTCAATCTCGAACATTAGCTCAGGTGCGGCATTGACGATAACGGCATTCTGAGTTTCATCAGCGATAATACTAAACGGACGACCGCCCACTCCTGTGCTTGTTCCATTTGTGCTGCTAGTCGAGACAGCGGCCGCACTGCTACCTAAGCTATCGCTAGCTGCATTATTAATCGCGGCGCCTGTGCTGCTTGCCTCATTTAGTGACGCTGATTCTAGTGTCGAGGTCGCGCCAGCACTATTGATAGATTGATTAGCAAGTAAGCCGCGTAACATATCGGCGATATGACCAGCACTAGCATACTTTAATCGAAAGACACGTAGACCACTTAAACGTCTGGTCGGCGTGGTATCCAATTGATTGACCATTTCTTGGACTTTAGCAATCATTTCAGGACTGCCTTTGACTAGCAGTCTATCGCTCGACGTATCAGCAATCACCTTTAGCTGATTGTTGCCACCTTGTGCTTGCCCACTACCCGCACTTGAGACTAAGGCGCTAATCAATTCCATCATACGTTCGGCATCGACGTGACGCAGTGGTATCACTTGCAAACTGTCATTCACATTGCTGTCTAAATCACGGATAAGGGCCGTCAGTTGATTAAGGCTGTCTGCTCGATCGGACAATACTAGCGCATTGACACCAGGTACAGCTGCTGCGTGAGCCGACTGCGGCATCAATGGGCGAATAACTCCTAATACTTCTGCAGCTTGGGTGTTGGTCAAATAAATAACTCGAGTGGCGAGCGATTCGCCAACACTATCACCGCGTAAATCAACCGCCACACCAGATTGCTTAGCAATATTATCTGGCACCAGTTTTGTCGTCGTTCCCGATTCAATCGCAGCGATACCATTCACTTGCATCACGCTCAGAAATAACTGATAGATCTCATCACGGGACAGGGCTTTGTTAGAGATGACTGTCACATTGCCATTGATACGTGGATCGAGCACAAAGTTTTGATCTGTGATGGTCGCAACTTCATTAATAAAGGCTTTAATATCAGCGTCTTGCAAATTGACTTTCCAGCTCTCAGCATTAGCAAGACCAACACCAGCAGCCCATAATGGTACTGCCAGACAAAGTGGTCGACACAGGCGCATCAAACCCTGCAGGCTACGGTACAAAGGCGTGGCTGAAAAATTCTGAAAACTTACCATATTGATGATTACCTACAGTGATATTGCTTACTATGTGCTGAGTGTTTAAGGAGCAATTTTGCTAAAAACCTACCTTGCTAGAACTGCTGGCGAATCGTAATAACTTGCTCACCACGTTGAACCTCTATCTGCGCTTCACCTGCTTGCTGTACTTGCTGAAGTACACCAGCATCTTGCGCTGGGTTATTACCTACGCTCTGTCCGTTGACAGTTAGTACCTTATCACCTGGCTCAAGCCCTAAACGATTACGTAGGCCAGCAGGCATCGCCGCTGTGACTTGGTAGCTCTCGCCCGATGCCATCACCCCCATTCTACTTAGATAACTGGCAGGGTTTTCTTGCAAGGCCGTAACCGCTTCTTCGATAGCCGACTGTGGACTTTTTGAAGTGTCTGCGCCAGTTGTCCCTTCTGCCTCAGGAACAGCGTTTTGTACTGGCTGGGGCCCTGTCGGCAACATGCTATTGTTTGGCAAACGCTGATTGCTTATTCCGCTTGCTAGCATATCACTTTGGTCTAATGGCATCGCCTCTGGCATTTTAATAACGGTTTCTTTATCGTTAGCATCAGCGATAATGACTGAATTCCAGTCAACAGCCACGAGCGTATAATCGCTGTCTTTTAGCTCATCACCGATGCGGTAATTTTTGACTTCGCCATTGACATTCAATAAGGCGGAAGACATGCTCTCAGGTATGGCTAGTAGTACGCCTTTGAGCTCAATGTTGGGAGGTGGTTGCACGGCTGCGGTAACAGGATCGGGATCAGCAAAGATTGCAAATAAGCTGCTATAATCTTTGGTGGATTTGGCACTATTCTGTAGAGGCGCTAAAGGCAATGCAGGCGCTAGAGGTGCTGCTAGTAATAACCATAAAAGACGGGCGGCTGTCCAACATAGCCAAGCAATGGCTAACAACAATAGCCAACCTGAAAAGCGATTGAGAGTATTGATAACAGGTTTTAAGCTTGCGGCGATATTAAGCATTTAGTTCGCCCCCAAACCAGCTAACAATGGCTGGCGCACACTGACAACTGGCGTATCTTGAGGGGCTTGTCCTTTATACTCAGGCATGTTCTCTAGCAAGCGCTGCGTCAAACTGACATCGAGCATATTATCGCTATCGAGATACAGATCTCCCAAACGCTTATCTTGATTATTCAATAAATTGATATGCAACAAATCTCTATTGTTTTTTTGCTCTGTACTAAGCTCAGCTCTTAGAGCAGGCATCGTAATATAAAAAACTTTGCCACCACTAGGATAGCCTACCTCACCGCCAACCCAAGTCAATTGACCATCCGCTGCACTAAACCCGCCATCGTCTTTAGCAGGCTCACTACTAGATGCCTCACTTTTATCAGACTGGCGCGTTAGCGATACATTATTTACCTGAATAGGGGTATTTGGCAGCTGCCAGCTGACTATACTCGCTAGCGTCTCAGGTGCAATTTTCCCACTCATCTCGTCAACTTGCCATGAGTTCAGACCAAGTTTAACTTGCCCATTCAGACGTGTCTGTGCTGAGTGAATATTGACGTCCGCACCTAGCTTACCTATGAGTAGCTGCCAAGGCTTCCATGACCATTCTGCCATACCTGTAAGCGACGTTGATGACATAGGCAATTGCCAAATAGCAGCGCCTTGCCATACATTGCCGGATACATGCTGGACATAGGGCGTATCTGGCGCGTATTTCTCAAGTAACCATGCTGCTGGCATTTGCAATACAGCAAATAGCGCAAACAACACAAACCCAACTAGCCACCAAAGCTTACGGGGACGTTTATGAGAAAACTCAGATACTTGGGCCACAGTCGTATAACTCTTATATAAGACAAAAACGTCATTATCATAACAAACAATGGCATATAGATGACAGAAAAAAAGCCAGTATCTTTTTGCCAAAATACTGGCAGTAAAGATACTGGCTTTTATTTTCTCGAAAGCAGCTATGTCTGTCGCTAAATGGTTGTAAATACACCATTATAAATAGCAACTTCAAACTGGTTCACAGAAAGTAACTCTATAAGAAAACAGCTAATTAAATAGCGAAATCTTCGATATCACGACCTGCTGCTAGCGCTTCGACTAACCACGTTGGCTTACGGCCACGGCCAGTCCAAGTTTCACTATGGTCATCAGTATTACGATATTTAATGCTGCGTTTTTTCTCTAACTTTTCACCAGCTTTCAGTATTTCTTCAATCGTTGCATTGCTATCTTCTGCAATCTGCTCGAACTGCATATAGGCATCATACAAACGTTGATGCTGTTTTTTGGCGATAAGTTGTTGAGCGTTTTCAGTGATAGCACGTAACTCATCTACGTTCAAATTTTCTAAATCAATTGCGTTATTTTTGCTCATAATAGATCCAATTATAGAATAAGAATATAACCTCTATCGAGGTATTATTTTGCGTTAAAAGATGCAATGAATACATCGTTCATTAGCTATTAAGGCTGTACACAACATACAGTTAATTCTAAATAATATTTAATGGTGTATTAAAAATATATTTTATAATTAAGAATATATAATAATAGAGGCTTATTGTATCAATTTTAAATACAATTATTTTGAAATAAATCTAAACATAAGTCGTCATTCTTAATATATTACTAATATGACTTTAAAAATAACCTTCTGATAAGAAAACAAAATTCTAGTATTCCAATCACAATAGAAACTTTATAGTAATAATTATTTACACGATGATTATAAGAACTACTCATTTTGAAACTATAATTATAGTACGCCTATAGCTTGTATACTGTCAGCAAAGAGATCTCTAGAAGAATTAATTACTTTATATAAATACATATTATGTGAAATAGCATTCATTCTATTAACCAATGATAAACAAAGTTATTATTATAAAGAATCTCTTTATTTATAAATATATAACACATATTAACTATGTGTTATATAAAGACATTATAGCAATGTTTAAAACTAAACGTCATTAATCATATTTATTTTTTGGTATAAACGGTAAATATAGAGTATAGAAGGTAGTAATCATACTAGAGCGTGTCTTCAATTCATCTTACAATGAACGATATAGTCAGTCCAAAATAGAAAAGGTACAATGCTTTTAAACCAAGCAAAGAGAAATATAAAAGATGACCTACTCAG
>NZ_JADQAM010000032.1:0-5816 GCF_022129405.1 Psychrobacter sp. Ps2
TCCTTCTCATCCCTCCTTGATTACCACATTTAAATATACCTACAATCTCTTGATTGGTCAGCTCATCACCTATACTGATATCTTCTGGCTTCTTTTCCATATGCAAACTCACCCTATAATAAAAATATTAACTTTTAAGCATACACTAGTGGAACCAGTGTATTGGACTGCCAAACCCATCTAAAATTATTAATAGATTACTCTATTTAGAACTTAATTACGGAACCACTCTAAACCGAATTTTTGTCTTAACTATCGACCCATTCCTGGAGATCGTGACCTTGTAGGCGCTCTAGTACGCTCAAGTTCTTGCTCTTTAGCTTTGATCACTTCTCTGACTTGTCCAGCAATGTGCTTAATTCCTTCAGCTCCCTCTGTATTTCTGTCTGTGAGCCTTTGATTTTCGCTTGTGACTGCTCTATTTTGCTCTGTGCGTTCACTAATTCGCTCAATCCGTACTCCAACTTCACGGTATCGCTCTCTAATTGCGTCGTATCGCTCTCTAGATAGTCGGGCGGTGTTATCGTGCTCTGATACGTCTTCAACTGCTCTACGAGTTGAATTTGTACGTTCCCTAAAGCTAGTAACTCGCTTATCAACGTTGCTTGCGTTGTCACGTGATTTTTCCGATGCGCCATCCAACCATTGAACACGTTCGTTTGTTCTGTCATTGAAGCTTGCAACTCCTTGAACAACGTTGGTAAGCGTTCTAACTCTTGCGTCTTCGTCTGTGCCAATTTGTTCAATGAGGCGGTTAATTCCGCTATATCTTGATCTTTCTTGTCGAGCATCTGCTCCATGTATTGCTCTTGGTCGTCTAGCATCTGCTCTTGGCGTTTGATCGTGTCCTGCTGTGCTTGTAGGGCTTTCTGTACTTGCTCTAGTAGTCTCTTGTCCATGACTTACCTCTGCCCGTAGTTGATGGGGGGCTGCTGTGTCTGCGATTGTGGCTGCGATTTTTGAATGATATAAGTCGGCTTCGAGAACTTGTTGACCAGCATTGCTCCTATCATCATGCCGAATATCATTACGGTGATTGCGACGATACTGGTGACTATTATCCATTTTCTCATTTCTGACTTGATGACCTTCGCTATCCGGTCTTCTCGCTGCTCTATCAGTTGCGCTATATGCTGTGTGTAGGCTTCTATCGTCTTCTCTATGTCTTTTGCGAACTGGTTTAAATGCTTGGTGGTATGGGCTTGGACGTTGCTCATATAAGTTTCGAGGGCTGTACTCATATCGGTTTGATGCTTTGCTAACGTCGTGAGCAACTGCTCGTTGCTCGTGTCTAGGCTGTCCATGCCTTGCTTGATGATAGTCTCGCTTTCTTGTAATTTCGCTGTCATAAAGCTGTTTAGCTGCGTCGTAGCGTTCTCGACTTCCTCCTCGATAACTTTCGCTTGCTGCTGTGACTTCGCTTTGAACTTCTCTGCTAAATTTAAAGCCTCGCTCATATAGTCCGCCTGTTAGCCTGATATTTCGTTTTGCTGTGGGATCTGGGTTTTTGATACTGATTGCTTTGTCTGTCTCTCGTGCTATCTCAAAGCCACCATCCGTTAAGGCTTGAATAACGTCGTCACGACTGGCTATTACGCCTTCAACCACCAATGCCTTTAGACCGTCAGTAATGGCTTGTCTTGCGTCTTTAATGTCTCTTGGTAAGTTGTCACGCTGCGCCATTAATCGCTTTTTGGCTGGATCATTGGGGTCGCTAAAGCCATGCTCGATGTTTTGCATGTCTTTCCATGCGTTGACCCTGCGCTTGTCTTGGTAGTGGATATAGGGCTGAAAGGCTCTGCCATGTTCTAAATCCACATCGGCAAAGACAAAGTTCAGCTCTAATCTGCCTTTGTCTCGATGCTCAATCCAGCTAACGGCAACTCTATCAACGTCTAGCCCTGCTCGAAGGGTTTCCTCAAAGCCGTCCATCAAGGCGTTTTTTTGTTCTGCTGTGACTTCATCCGCTGTCTCGGTGAACGATAAGCAACCACTGGTATATTTTTGCTTAAAGTCGAGGCTATCAATGAGCAAGGCTTGGTTTTCTATGTCGCCTCTCAATACTTCAGCACCAAGGCGTTTGCCGTCTGGCTGCTCTTTGTCGTTAAGCAAATAATCAAACACCCCTTTACTGCCACCAGTGCCATGAGTGAAGAATTTAACGATCATCGGGCACGCTCGATGCTAGTGCTTTGTCTAGCGTGGTCTGCAAATCAAGTAAGGCGATCAATACGGCGTTACCGACTTCTTGCCCTGTGTTGGTCTGCTTGGCTATTTGGTTAATATTGATGCCAATGCGATTAATGGCTCGCACCAATTCTGGGTCGGCACTGTGTACGATTTTTTTGTGCTTGGGTTCGAGCGGGGCTATCGGTTGATCGAGTACCAATTTGCGGACGTAGTTAGACATATCATGTGCGCCTGTCCGCTTCTTAATGTCGGCAATTTCTTGATCCGACACTCTAATTTTTAGCCATTTCGTCCTTGCCATTTTAACCTCGCTATAGCGGTTGTTTTTACCCCTCACGGCTTTTTGTGAGGGGTTGGGGTTAAGGGGTTTCCCCTTACCGGCATGCCTTGGGTCAATAGTAACGTAGTGGATATTGTACCCACGGTATATGCTGGCTTAAAACTAACATACCGCGTAAGACAAAAGCATAATAGGAAAAGATTGTAAGGTTAAGTTAGAACAAAAATAGAAGAGGCCTGAGATTAAACCTCAAGCCTCTTATTAAAAATTATGTTTTTTATAGCTAGCGTAACGCTATTTACATTTCTTTTGTTCGTAAAGATTAGTCATGTTAGCACGGCGTTCTTTCGCTGCTTTTATTGCTTCATCGGTATTAGAATAGGTGCCGATCAAAGCAGGCCAGAATGATAAGCTAACAACAACGTTTTTACCAGTAACACCACGTTCAGCACGAGCCTCTGCTTCAAATTTATCTGCTTCTGATATCTCGCTTAAGATCTGTGTGCAAGATAGATTAACATCACTAACTTGCTTGGTCTGCATAACATGAGGAGTAGCACAGCCTTGCAAGAGAAGAGCGAGCATACCAATAACTAAAGCAGTCTTTTTCATAATCATCCCTAAATTGTAAAATTGAGAACTAGCAGAACAGGGCAGCAGGCCACCCAAAAGGGGAACATTTATACACAAGCTAGAAACAACAGTCAACATAAAGTTACAAGGCCCTAAGTCTAGGCAACGATAGACATTACGGACAAAACAGAAAGAGTAGCGAGAACACTAGGGCAACAGGAATAGCCTAAGCAGAGAATAAAAAGAAGCAAGCACCAGCAAAGATTGCATAAAAAAGGCTGTTATCTGATTTAGGCTTATCTGGTCTCACTATTTTTTTGATTTTTTTCTATAGTATGTAGATCTACTTATACCTAATTCTTCCCAAGGTTTTAACGTTCGCGCTGAAGTCGCTACAACCTTACGTTTAGAAACCTTGCCACCCTTACTACCTTTAAGTGCCTGACGATAAATAAACTCGTTGTAATGGTAGGAATCACGCTTCCAACAGTATTTTGCGATGCTTTTAGCTGTCGCTCTGATTTCTGAGTACGGTAACGGCTCTAAAAACATCATATTTGCGTTCTGAGCGTGTTTAAGCACGGAATGGTACCATTGCTCCCAAGTCTTGCCTCGATGCTCTCTAATCGCAGAATAGGCCCAATGGCGAACGATATCGAACAGGGAGCAGTTCCTACCAAGTCCATATTCTTTTTCTGTGCTCGTTAAGGGTCTGAGATCAACGAACTCGGCTAGGTAATTTAGCTCATAAGCTTCTTTCGTCCATACCTCAGTACGCCAATGGTCGTGCATCGGGTTTTTAGTGATGAAGTTGGTATAACCGACGTCTGCGCGAGTGGCTCTGACCAATCCTGCTTGTATCTTAGCGAGATATTCTAGAGCTTTACGGCTGCCATGCTCACTGGTGCAAACAGGCGTTTTTAGCTCATAGACGATGTGAGCATGTCCATTTTCAGGATTTTGGCTTGTCCACCGTGGCGGTGGTAGGTATTCTTCTGCCCAACGCATTGCGCCATGCTCGTGGTCAATGTCTAAGCAAATGAAGTGGGTCATGCAAGGAGGGTTATGCTGGATGTACCGCATTTTAACGGCAGTTTGCCTAGGGCGAATGACAAGATTACCTAAATCATCGGTGCAATAGGGCTTATGGGGGAGTGTTTCGTATATTTCCGGTAGTATTAACATCACGCACACTTGTGTTGATGCGCCTGCTGATATAAAATGACCGTTCGAATATGGTGGGTTTTATATCTGCTGACACAGATTAAAATTCATCTAACCCCTAGTGACGCCAATCACTGGGGGTTACTCGTTTCTAGGACTTGAGTTTACGCTCTCATTATTGTTTCGTCAATTAGCAATTTCCTCGTAAAGGCACGCCATTTAAGGCGTACATCACTCTGAAAAGTTATGCCTAGGTCATATTACGTACTTGGAGCTGAACAAAACCGCTTGGAATATTGTTTTTAATAAAACATAAAACTGAGCTAGATTTAAAAAGAAAACTAATCTTCTTCATTTTCTATTGATGAATTGCTCTTCATTAGATCGTCTAAAGAGTTATACCGCTCTTGAAATATTTGGTTGGCTTCGCTTTGAGCGCTCACTACTACCTTGTTACCTTTGACAGAAGCTTCTACTCCTATCATTTTATTAAGCGCATCTGCATATTCCTCAAGAATAACGCCCCTAACTTTAACTCTATTAGTATTTTCTCTAATTGCATCCTTTGTAATAACTAAATTAAAATCTTGATCGTTAATTTCTTGTTGCTTAATAACCTCTTCACCAATTCTGCCAACAAAATTACTATCTTTACTTCTTACCATGACGAGTCCTATTAAATAAGCCGTTGTATTAACCGTGATTGAATAATCATTCAATCACTATTCAGTAGCAATTCAATTGTATTTGAATGATGGGTTAATTACTAGTCATTTCTTAGACAAGGCTCAAGAGTTCCTTAGCTTTATCAATTAACTTCTGCACATCTTTAGGTTTATTTATAACATGCATTTTTCTATGACAGTTGGGGCAAAGTGCAACAACGTTATCTACAGAATCAGGACCACCTTCTGCTAACCATTCAACATGATGGACCTCTAGAAATGGAACTCCATTACTTTCAAAAGGCGCTAATTCATCACATAATTGACATTGTCCTACTGCCCTTCTTCGGGCGTATTCTTTGACAAATTCATTACGGTCATATTGTTTTGAGATGACTTTTCTATAGGTGTTAATAGTAGATAAAGTATGATTTAATTTAGTAGCTCTTTCAGCTAACTCGCGATTTGATAGCCTTTTAGTTTTCTTCTCTTTAATTTCTATCGTCTCATTAAGTTCATTATTTCCAATTAAAGGGAAGGACTCTGTAGTAATTGGTCTAAGAGGAAATATATAGACCTTTCTAAGCACTCCTAGCTCATCATGTTGTTTTCCCTCATACGGTTCACCATCTAGCTCGACTTCACCATTAAATCTATACAAGGATTTATAACCGTATTTTTCAAAAAAATAGACCTTAATATCATTACCTTTAGATTCATTTAAAGTTCTATTCTGAGACTTATTTAAGTCCTGATCCCCTTTTGTTCCCATACCGGTATAATGTAAAATCCCTTTCGAATCAATATGATCATCATACAAAGATTTTGTATGATCAGTTATAAGGATAAGGCAGTTCTCACGCTTGCTCCTTCTCATCCCTCCTTGATTACCACATTTAAATATACCTACAATCTCTTGATTGGTCAGCTCATCACCTATACTG
>NZ_JADQAM010000003.1:0-5661 GCF_022129405.1 Psychrobacter sp. Ps2
GAATAGAGAGCTGACGATGACCTACTCTCACATGGGCGAACCACACTACCATTGGCGCTACGATGTTTCACTTCTGAGTTCGGGAAGGGATCAGGTGGGGCCATCGCGCTATTGTCGTCAGCAAAGGGGGTTAGATATGAGTCTGTTGTTTTTATTGTTTGACTATAAATGTTTAGTTTATGGTCGATCAACTTGTAACCTAACTGAATCAAGGTTAAAGGTGATATCGAAATGTTCTTTCTTATTCTATAGCCTGAGCTATACAAGATAGATTAATTAGACTTGGTTACAAACCACTTGGGTGTTGTATGGTCAAGCCAAACGAGCAATTAGTACAGGTTAGCTACACGCATCGCTGCGCTTCCACACCCTGCCTATCAACGTCCTAGTCTTGAACGGCTCTTTAGGGAAATCTAATCTTGAGGTGGGCTTCCCGCTTAGATGCTTTCAGCGGTTATCCCATCCGAACGTAGCTACCGGGCAATGCCACTGGCGTGACAACCCGAACACCAGAGGTTCGTCCACTCTGGTCCTCTCGTACTAGGAGCAGATCCTCTCAAATTTCCAACGCCCACGGTAGATAGGGACCGAACTGTCTCACGACGTTCTAAACCCAGCTCGCGTACCTCTTTAAATGGCGAACAGCCATACCCTTAGGACCTGCTTCAGCCCTAGGATGAGATGAGCCGACATCGAGGTGCCAAACACCGCCGTCGATATGAACTCTTGGGCGGTATCAGCCTGTTATCCCCAGAGTACCTTTTATCCGTTGAGCGATGGCCCTTCCATACAGAACCACCGGATCACTAAGACCTACTTTCGTACCTGCTCGACTTGTGGGTCTCGCAGTTAAGCGCGCTTTTGCCTTTATACTCTACGACCGATTTCCGACCGGTCTGAGCGCACCTTCGTACTCCTCCGTTACTCTTTAGGAGGAGACCGCCCCAGTCAAACTACCCACCATACATTGTCCTCGGTATTGTTATACCTGAGTTAGAACCCCAACATGACCAGGGTGGTATTTCAAGATTGGCTCCACCGAGACTAGCGTCTCGGCTTCAAAGCCTCCCACCTATCCTGCACAAGTCAGGTCAAAGTTCAATGTAAAGCTGTAGTAAAGGTTCACGGGGTCTTTCCGTCTAGCCGCGGGTACACAGCATCTTCACTGCGATTTCGATTTCACTGAGTCTCTGCTGGAGACAGCGCTGCCATCATTATGTCATTCGTGCAGGTCGGAACTTACCCGACAAGGAATTTCGCTACCTTAGGACCGTTATAGTTACGGCCGCCGTTTACTGGGGCTTCGATCAAGAGCTTCGCTTACGCTAACCCCATCAATTAACCTTCCAGCACCGGGCAGACATCACACCCTATACGTCCACTTTCGTGTTTGCAGAGTGCTGTGTTTTTAATAAACAGTTGCAGCAGCCTGGTATCTGCGACTGCCAACAGCTCAAGGAGCAAGTCCTATCACCATCAACAGCGTACCTTCTCCCGAAGTTACGGTACCATTTTGCCTAGTTCCTTCAGCAGAGTTCTCTCAAGCGCCTTGGTATTCTCTACCTGATCACCTGTGTCGGTTTAGGGTACGATTCGTTTATAACTATTGCTTAGAAGCTTTTCCTGGAAGCATGGTATTTGCCACTTCGCTGTACAAGTACAGCTTGCTATCAGATCTCGGTATAAAATAGCCCGGATTTACCTAAGCTATAAACCTACATCCTTTCACCTGGACAACCAACGCCAGGCTGACATAACCTTCTCCGTCCCTCCATCGCATTATAAACAAGTATCGGAATATTAACCGATTTCCCATCGACTACGCCTTTCGGCCTCGCCTTAGGGGTCGACTCACCCAGCCCCGATTAACGTTGGACTGGAACCCTTGATCTTCCGGCGTGCGAGCTTTTCACTCGCATTATCGTTACTCACGTCAGCATTCGCTCTTGTGATACCTCCAGCATGCTTTACAACACACCTTCACAGGCTTACACAACGCTCCCCTACCACTTGAAAACAAATTCAAATCCGCAGCTTCGGCTCCTAGTTTGAGCCCCGTTACATCTTCCGCGCGGGCCGACTCGACTAGTGAGCTATTACGCTTTCTTTAAAGGATGGCTGCTTCTAAGCCAACCTCCTAGCTGTCTATGCCTTCCCACCTCGTTTCCCACTTAACTAGGAATTTGGGGCCTTAGCTGGCGGTCTGGGTTGTTTCCCTCTCCACGATGGACGTTAGCACCCACCGTGTGTCTCCCGGATATCACTCATCGGTATTCGGAGTTTGCATCGGTTTGGTAAGTCGGTATGACCCCCTAGCCGAAACAGTGCTCTACCCCCAATGGTGTTCGTCCGAGGCGCTACCTAAATAGCTTTCGGGGAGAACCAGCTATCACCGAGTTTGATTAGCCTTTCACCCCTATCCACAAGTCATCCCCTGGCTTTTCAACGACAGTGGGTTCGGTCCTCCGGTGCCTGTTACGGCACTTTCAACCTGCTCATGGATAGATCACTCGGTTTCGGGTCTATACCCTGCAACTAAACGCCCTATTAAGACTCGGTTTCCCTACGGCTCCCCTAAACGGTTAACCTTGCTACAGAATATAAGTCGCTGACCCATTATACAAAAGGTACGCGGTCACCCAACAAGTGGGCTCCCACTGCTTGTACGCACACGGTTTCAGGTTCTATTTCACTCCCCTCACAGGGGTTCTTTTCGCCTTTCCCTCACGGTACTGGTTCACTATCGGTCAGTCAGGAGTATTTAGCCTTGGAGGATGGTCCCCCCATCTTCAAACAGGATTTCTCGTGCCCCGCTCTACTTAATATGTTAACTCTAATGTTTCGAATACAGGACTATCACCTACTACGGTCAGCTTTCCCACGCTGTTCTTCTACATTAGAATTAATCGGCTTCTCCCCGTTCGCTCGCCGCTACTAGGGGAATCTCAATTGATGTCTATTCCTAAGGGTACTGAGATGTTTCACTTCCCCTCGTTCGCTTCCTAATAAATTAGGATACCTACCTTATGGTAAGTGGGTTTCCCCATTCAGAAATCTCCGGATCACAGGATATTGCCGCCTCCCCGAAGCTTATCGCAGGCTGTCACGTCTTTCATCGCCTCTGACTGCCAAGGCATCCACCATGTGCGCTTCATTACTTGACCATACAACCCCAAGTAGTCTTTCGACTTCTAAGTGTCATACAATCTAATTATGATAACGATATCACCTATGTTTATACGCTTGATTCAGTTCTCTTTACTTTTTTAATAACTCACCCCTGGGATAACAACTGATGTCGTTAAGAGGTGAGTTATTAAGGTTAAGAAGTGCGCGTGAACACGCTCTTCTTAACCCAGACTCATATCTATGTTTTTAAATAGTCTCTATGCTCTCGTCGAGTCACAGATTCTGTATAAAACAGAAAGAAGTAATCATTAACAATCACTTGTTTCTATTTAATACCTATTTATTTATTAGCATCTAAAGCTTACTTAGCCGTCTTAGTAGTGGTGGAGCCAAACGGAGTCGAACCGTTGACCTCCTGCGTGCAAGGCAGGCGCTCTACCAACTGAGCTATGGCCCCATTGTAAAATGGTGGGTCTAGGTGGACTTGAACCACCGACCCCCGCGTTATCAACACGGTGCTCTAACCAGCTGAGCTACAGACCCTAATACGTTTGTTAAAAACGTAAGCTTAAACTAAAGAACAACTTGTTGTGAATTCTTGCTGACCGAATGCGTCTATAAGGAGGTGATCCAGCCGCAGGTTCCCCTACGGCTACCTTGTTACGACTTCACCCCAGTCATCAACCACACCGTGGTGAACGCCTCCCCGAAGGTTAAGCTATCCACTTCTGGTGCAATCAACTCCCATGGTGTGACGGGCGGTGTGTACAAGGCCCGGGAACGTATTCACCGCGGCATTCTGATCCGCGATTACTAGCGATTCCTACTTCATGGAGTCGAGTTGCAGACTCCAATCTGGACTACGATAGGCTTTTTGAGATTCGCATCACATCGCTGTGTAGCTGCCCTCTGTACCTACCATTGTAGCACGTGTGTAGCCCTGGTCGTAAGGGCCATGATGACTTGACGTCGTCCCCGCCTTCCTCCAGTTTGTCACTGGCAGTATCCTTAGAGTTCCCGGCTTAACCCGCTGGTAACTAAGGACAAGGGTTGCGCTCGTTGCGGGACTTAACCCAACATCTCACGACACGAGCTGACGACAGCCATGCAGCACCTGTATTCTAATTCCCGAAGGCACTCCCGCATCTCTGCAGGATTCTAGATATGTCAAGACCAGGTAAGGTTCTTCGCGTTGCATCGAATTAAACCACATGCTCCACCGCTTGTGCGGGCCCCCGTCAATTCATTTGAGTTTTAACCTTGCGGCCGTACTCCCCAGGCGGTCTACTTATTGCGTTAGCTGCGTCACTAAGTCCTCAAGGGACCCAACGACTAGTAGACATCGTTTACGGCGTGGACTACCAGGGTATCTAATCCTGTTTGCTACCCACGCTTTCGAGCCTCAGTGTCAGTATGATGCCAGGAAGCTGCCTTCGCCATCGGTATTCCTTCAGATCTCTACGCATTTCACCGCTACACCTGAAATTCTACTTCCCTCTCACCTACTCTAGCCTAACAGTTTCAGATGCAGTTCCCAGGTTAAGCCCGGGGATTTCACATCTGACTTATCAAGCCACCTACGCTCGCTTTACGCCCAGTAATTCCGATTAACGCTTGCACCCTCTGTATTACCGCGGCTGCTGGCACAGAGTTAGCCGGTGCTTATTCTGCAGCTAATGTCATCGTCTCCGGGTATTAACCGAAGAGTCTTCTTCACTGCTTAAAGTGCTTTACAACCAAAAGGCCTTCTTCACACACGCGGCATGGCTGGATCAGGGTTTCCCCCATTGTCCAATATTCCCCACTGCTGCCTCCCGTAGGAGTCCGGGCCGTGTCTCAGTCCCGGTGTGGCTGATCATCCTCTCAGACCAGCTACAGATCGTCGCCATGGTAGGCCTTTACCCCACCATCTAGCTAATCCGACTTAGGCTCATCTAATAGCGAGAGCAGTAAACTGCCCCCTTTCTCCCGTAGGTCGTATGCGGTATTAATACGAGTTTCCCCGTGCTATCCCCCACTACTAGGTAGATTCCTAAGTATTACTCACCCGTCCGCCGCTCGACGCCTGGTAGCAAGCTACCATCGTTTCCGCTCGACTTGCATGTGTTAAGCCTGCCGCCAGCGTTCAATCTGAGCCATGATCAAACTCTTCAGTTTAATCTTGCTATGAAGCTCTTTAAAGAAGCTTCTAAACTTGGCTCATCTAATCTGGCAAAATCGCTAAAAATTATGTTCGTAATGAATTAACTTTGAGTTTTTCTGCTGTCTTAAATGATAATTTTTATAGTTAATAATCTTCCCGAAAAGAAAAGATAGTCAACTTTATTTTTTAGCATTCTGAATCAGCAAAAATCCACACAAGTTGTTCTTTAGTTATGCTTTTAAATAATGTCTGACACTGTCGTCCAGTGCTAGTATTTCAAACTAAATAAGTCAGCCAATGTGGCTTATCCTATTTAGCGAGCTGACCATCATATCATGTTTTAATAGTCTGTCAACTTCTTTTTTTAATTTGTTTCAACAAGTTAACTG
>NZ_JADQAM010000004.1:0-4050 GCF_022129405.1 Psychrobacter sp. Ps2
TCAAATACTCAAATACTCAAATACTCAAATACTCAAATACTCAAATACTCAAATACTCAAATACTCAAATACTCAAAATTATTTTGAGGATCTGTAATAACCTTGTCAAATAAAAATGGTCTGTTATTAGAGTTCCTCTAATATATTCTGTTTAAGTAAGAAAAATATTGATTACGTTTCAGGTTGCAGTATTTTAGCCGAATCTTTTATAAATGAATCATTATCGCAACGATGATACTAATACTAGCTTGAGCTTGATTATCAAGGCAGATTTTCCTGCGTATAGCAGGATTTGTTCTAACTATTCAAACCATTTGCTTCATCTTTAAAGGTCTCTACAACGACAGAGAAAATGTCATCCCAAACTGCCTCATTTGCTAAAAAAGGATAGTCCTTAAGTAGCTTATTACTCTTAGTGCCTTTATTTTGTAGCATACTGCGAATGATTCTATCGGCATAGCTGTTGGGCATCTCAACAATCTCTTTTATCGCCAATCGTGCATAGTCATGCTTTCTTAGGTACTGTGACTCGTTATGCATCTCTTTTTCAATAACGTGAGCAATGAGTCCTGATAAGTACTGAACGTGAGGCGTTAGATCCATAAAGCGCCATGCAGGTTGAATAAGGTGAGTGTTTTCAAAATTTAAGTTTGAGCGAATACCATCAGGGTAAGTAACCGCCTGTTTATCAAAGCTGTAATGATCACGGATTTGCTCCATAAGTGGCACGGATACACGGTCTAAAATTTTATCATACGCATGACGGTCTGAGGGATGCTCAGCGATGGCTTGCGATATAGGTAGGATAATCGGCTCATGAATGACCTGGTCGCGTCTGAGTACATCGTTAATTAAGAAGCGATGTAATCGGCCATTGCCATCAGCCAGCGGATGAATATACACAAAAGCAAAGGAAGCAACCGCACTACGTATCAGTGCCGATTGTCCCTCGGTCTTTTCCATAAATGCCAGTAACCCTTTGAGCTTTTCAGCAATGTCATCAGCAGGTGGCGCGATATAGTGCACAATCTCTTTAAAGCCATTGACCTGAGTATGCGACACAAAAACTGGTGATTGACGGACACCATACTGCTGGATAACCGTTTTGCTGCCGAGTATCTCTTGTTGCAGCTCTGCTAGTGATTCAGGATCAAGCGGGATATCGCCCTTGCCGGTACGCCTTGCCATTACATCGGCGAAACGTTCAATACGTTTTAACTCTTTCCCTTCACCTTCTATAGTAAAACTGGCTTTACTCTCTCGTAATGTCATCCATACGGAGGCACGCATCAGTAAGTCTTGCCCAAATTCATCGTTCAGCTTGTCAACCATTGTGGCAATATCGAGTGCAGCGGCTTTCGTAAATGCCTCTGTTTTCACCAGTTGAGGACAGAAATGACGGGTTCCTGCAAGATTGTCATTGATACGCCAACGAGCATTTTTTATGACATGCGCAGGGCTTGAAGTAACCTGCTTCTTAGCATCTAAAGCGTCCACATAGTTACCGCCTAAATTACTCGGTACTGCTAACTTCTGACCCATGAGCCATTCATACAAGAAAGCCATTCTACGGGCATAGCTGCCTGTGGGCTCAGCGTTTACCCATGCTTGTACGTCATTTGCCCCGATCTGCTCAAATAGACGAACCAGTAACTCTAAATTCAGTACTTCATGACGCATGTGAAACTGTAAGTGCGCAATGGTAGTGTCCAGTGGACGCGCGGTTTCCTGATAAGCGTTATGAATGACGTCACCGTCTTTATAGGTTTGTCTGCGCCCACCGATACTGCTGCTGACATATAAAGGGGAAACCAGCTCGATGCTGGCATAACGGATAAGCCATGCTGCGCTAATAGGGTCTGAGGTAGGGGTATTCATTATGAGTGGCTCAAGCGATTATAGATAAGCCATTTTGCAGAAAAGCGATTATGAATGCAAGATAATGGTTATTATCAAGCCTTACTGCATTAAATCGATTTTTATATGACGTTGTGATACCTGTAAATAAAGATCAAAAGGCGTATTGAGTGGATATAATGAGTTCAAATTGAATGAGGTAAATACACCGTTCTTAACATAGCTACGTAGTAATAGAGTACCCATTTCTGTAAATAATGCGGTAATCCCCCACATCAATACTTATCAAAAAAATACAGCAATTATAAGCATTACAACATTTTGGCAAACCTAATCGAAAGAAGGATTGCTAATAACAGAATTAGACCGATTATCCATAATGATTGTAAGAGAAATTTTTTATCATCCATAATTGAGACCATCCCAGATTCTGTGTAACTGACGTTTAGATTAAATACTTACACAAAATTTAGGATGCTCTCCATTATTAAGCTTATATACCTATAGAATAGATAGTTCTAGCCAATATGGAGGTGTTTTTCCTTTAGAAGCTTGAGAACGTGGCTGAAGAATACGCAATTCATATTTACCTGAATATGGAAGCTTGTAATAACCTTGGTTATCTAGTTCAGAGGAATATTCTCCTACATTGACAGAATCTGATAGATTCTTATTAAATAAATAAGAATCTACATTCCCTCCCGTTGTTTTAACAGAAAGCTTTTGGTTCTTTTTGGCATAAAATGTATAGGAATCGTACTTACTACCCTTTAATTTCCCATAATAGTTAGCTGAACTAGCGCCTTTTTTAAATTGAACATCAACAGTTTTAGCCACTGCATCTGAAGATGCGGCCATTACTGTAGGACTTACCATTAGAACAGGAAGCGCAATTAGAATAGCAGCAGTTAAGTTTTTCATATTTTAAACACTCAAACAGTAAAAAAACGATTTTATCTTACTCCACACTGTCAACCTTTATAGATATGTTATATTAGTATTACTAATATAGAGAGTACGTTGGTAAGTTACTGAATAAGGCCACCTGTAACGACCCTAACTTCTAGTTCTACCGTAAACCTACTTATGGTAGTAGAAACCTGAATTTCATCACGTAAACAAAGAGAACACTGCTAAATAGTGGTGTTCTCTTATTATATTTAAAGGAAAAATTATGCGTTCTTTGCTTCTAACGACAATGTGCTTAACGGGCAGCTTAGCTCTAGTGGCTTGTAATAACCATCGTGCCGACACCACGGATCTGAGTAAGCAGCCTACAATAGAAGTGCCGGTAGCGTCAGCGGCATTTACTGCTTTTGGAAACACCGCTAAAGAAAAAATTTGGCGAATAGTGATTGAAGGAAATGAGCTAAGTATAGAGGCGAATTTCTTAAAGCCAACGACAGCAACAGTTATCGTGGTGGGTTCTGGTTCTGTCAATACTGAAGGTGTCGAATACGCGAGTACTATCAATGGACAGCCTATTGTTGTGAATATAAAAAATAACCTTTGTATCGATGACAATGGCTATCAAAATGAACTTACTGCAATATTAACTTACGCAGGCGAAGTATATCAGGGTTGTGCCGTTGCCGGTGCAATAGAAATTGCGCCCACATAGAAGATAAGCCTAACCTATGAATAAACCATTGAAAAAATTTAGCCTAGTATTCTTACCATCATTTTTGTGGGTCGTATTAACTGGGCTAGGATTTGGCTCTCAAAGTCTATCTAATTTGATTGAAATTATAGGAATTTTTATAGTATCTGTGCTGTGTTTATTTATCCCAGAACGATTTATAAAATATCAACTCCTTCTTCTAATACTCTTAATAATCACTGCCTTAGTGCGTTTTTTAACCCCATATATACCGGAATAATATTAAACCTGAACCGCCCCGACTATATCGGAGAGTTGATTGCTTGAGTCAGGCAACTTTGTCTGACTCAGTAAGACTATCATAGTATCGTCTTTCAAACTCAAAAGACGACAAATAACCAATTTTACTATGCAAACGTGTTTTGTTAAACCAATCGACCCATTCTAGGGTTGCTAATTCAACATCATACGCATCCCGCCATTGCTGTTTTAAATACTCAATCACCTCGGGTTTTAGAGACCATCCCAGATTCTGTGTAACTGCCATTTAGATTAAATGCTTACTGATACGGTCATCAAACATAATCATAAAA
>NZ_JADQAM010000006.1:0-3972 GCF_022129405.1 Psychrobacter sp. Ps2
TTATGATTATGTTTGATGACCGTATCAGTAAGCATTTAATCTAAATGGCAGTTACACAGAATATGGGATGGGCTCCTATAAAGAGCATAATCTTAATTTCCTCTTGCTTAAAAGCTAGCGAGAGCTTAGCTAATAAGCATATACCCTATAGCATAAATCACATATATTGATACTTTATGCCTAATAGAAATTTATCACTTTTCTCAGCTTTCACTTTATGCTTATATCAAACTGAGAATGGATAGGCAATAGACTCATGATACTGGTATCCTTCAACTTTAAAGTCATCCAATGTTACCCATGTTTCAATATCTTCGAGAGACTTAATTTCAGGGTTAATATGAAGCTTAGGTGCCGGATAAGGTTCGCGTTTTAATTGCACGTCACGCATTAATTCTAATTGATCTTCATAAATATGTGCATTTACGATCTTATGATAAGCTTTTCCAGCCTCGTGGCCCGTAATTTGAGCCATGAGAGCTAGTAAGGTAAACACTTGAATCTGATTAAAATTTTGACCTAATGGCACATCACATGAACGTTGTGATGAAGTCAAATAAAGCTTTCCACCTAACAACGAAAATGTATGAGTATGCATACAAGGACGTAAACATCCCATATGAAACTCACCTGGATTGTAGAAGGTTAGAATTTCACCTCGGTCATCAATACCGTTTCGCAAGTTATTATAAATCTTATGAAGCTGGTCAAACTCCTCTCCTACTGAATTACGCCACCTGCGTCCCTGTACACCATAAACTCGGCCCATATCATCCTTACCTTTACGATAAGGATTAGCTAACCAAGCTGCATTTTCATTGGCATTGGCGTTCCATGTATTACATCCAATAGCTCGAAACTGATCTGCGCTATCATAACCACGTAGATATCCCAACAACTCTGCGATAGCTGCTTTCCAATAACTCTTTCGAGTAGTTACTAAGGGAAACTCATTAGCTCCTACGTTGTAGTCTAAATCAGCATTAATAACGGTTAAGCAACGTTTTCCAGTTCGTTCATTTTCGACCCATACACCTTCATCAACTATACGCTGACATAAATCTAGATACTGTTTCATTCAATAACCTTAGTTGGACTACAAACTTATCTCAAAAGGTAATTTTTGTTAAACTACATGCACAATACATTTTACCTTTTGATTTCATTGAGCATTATAAAGTTTCAAGGCTCAATTGTACAAACCTGTTCGTAACAACTAATTGTCTTAATAACTTATCAACAGACTATACCCCAATAGAACCAATGCAACCTAATCCTTCTATCTAACATCATTTATCATAATGCACCTTTATGGGAACAGTCGGCTGTTTGGGCTGTACTTTTAACCAAGAAAGACTACAAGGAGTTGATTTAACTATTTAGTATGAAAATATTCGATTTACTTGATTGATGCCTGCCATTACTTCAGATAACCTTCATGACCTAAAAAATATCCTTTCAAGGTCATCCTATCAAAACTATAAACATGGGCATGAGGTGCTTCTCTGCATCGACCAACTAACGGCTGCTTTTGATCAGGTTTACCATCAGCTAGTTCAATGGGGGCTGTACAAATTGGACAAATGGAAGTGAAGGCCGTTATTCTCGCTATTCTATAACCGTCGGCCCCCTTATACATTTCAATGTCAGCATTGTCTGTATTTATATTTGCAAACAACAAAGGCGCTTTACTGATACGGTGGGTCATTAAATGATGTAAGGGTTTAAAGAACCATATAAAATTCATATAAGCGAATGGTATGAACGCTAATATAATTAATGCTGTTGTTAAGCTTAATGATGGCAAATCTTTTATGAACATCATAAATAATACTGCGAACAAGACGATCAGTATGTCTATAAGAAGACTGATAAGCATCAAAGCAGTCAACAGTAAGCCTTTAGGGCTGTACATCTTTAATTCACCATTCTTAAAAAAAATTCGAGTGAGAATTGAGGGTTTTATTGTCGAGCTATGTTCTCTCACGTAAATTATCTCACCATAGTCGTCAGGTGAATCTTCATCTTCTAATGCCTCAGACGGTAGTAATAGCTCAACAGGTTCAATATCCAACCAAAATGCCTTTTCATTACCTCGACCACCTCTTGAAGACTCAACCTTAATTACAGGTATATAGCCAACACGATTAAGTATTTCGGAATCCATTTGAGTTCGAACAAAATCGGATAAATACTTTTGGATCTTGCTGATATTTATCTGCTGTTGGGCTTCTTTGCTATCAATATCATCTAGACTGACATTCTTATCAATGGCATAAATTATTTTACGAGTAATTTTGTCAGGTTCGTAAACATCACCTTCATTTTCTGGCAGGTTTTTTAGCCTACGCTCTAACATTATCTGTAAATAACGCTGGTTTTTAGTTTCGTTATGATACAAGTCAAGACGATTGCTTAAATTCTCAAATAATTCTAAGTATTTGTTTTTCATTATTATTAAACCGAATCAAACCCGTTTGTGACCCCTTTTAAGGGTGTTTACGCAAAAATACTCAGCTCATACTAACCTCAGTTTTTACAAACCCTAAAGAGGATAGTAACCATGCTAATGAATATTGCTATTAATGATCTAGATCAAATTGTTGGTATTAAACAAGTAGAAAGAGGACTCGCTTGTAACTGTTATTGTTTTGAATGTAGCGAACCCGTTGTTGCTAGAAAGGGAGAGAAAAATGAGCATCATTTCGCTCACTCTAGCAATAAAGAAAGTTGCCACATCAACCCTGAAAGTATCCTACACAAGTTTGCTAATCAAGTCATTATGGAGAAAAAATGTGTGGTATTACCACCCTTGCCAGAAACAGATGAGACTGAAGCAAAAAATTGGCAGTTCTCTAGCTTAGTAGCAGAACAGGCTGTTGGCTCAATTCGGCCTGATTTATTAGCAAATATTGATAATGAGATGCTGTTTATCGAAGTTGCCGTGACATCTTTTGTAGATACTCACAAACTTAATTTCATCAAACAATTAAGTATCAAGACCATTGAGATAGACTTGCGAGAACTACTAAAGCGCAAGGTCTGTATTCCTAGTGATGAAGCAAAACAGTTCATTCTAGAACAAGTAGATAATAAAAAATGGTTATACCCTGAAGCTAAGAAACCTGACGACCCGTTGGCAGATTGGTTAAGTACGACGCCTTTACCTGAAATCAATACGAACCATGTTGCTGATGATAGTGAAAAAGCTCAATCTAAGCTCCCCAACAGTTATGTTAAACATCGCTTTATTATTAATAATGTATGGGTAGATGCATGGGTGTTTAACGATGGGGGTATTTCAGTAAAAACGGTCAGTTATAATCCAGAGATTATAGCTTTACTGAAGCAATGGAGCAAAGAAGGTGGTGGTAGATATACACCAAAATTCAAAGCTTGGAAGTATTGTAATCCTTTCTCTCATACCGTATTACTACGTTTGCGAGAAATGGATACTACACCCAAACTCTAATTTCTTTGCGATGGATATATCAATACTACTGCAATCTGGATGAAAAACACAATGAACATGAAAAGATTTACAAACCGCAAATTTAAATTTTGTTCTACTTGTAGCTCTAAACAGACACTTAGAGTGATTGAAAAAGATAACTGGAAGCTAGGTGCTTACCATTGTCCAAAGTGTGATGCCGATACTGTTGATAGCTTCGTACTTGTTGATTATTATGAAAATGGGTGCAGGATTGTCGCTAAGAAGATAAAAGCCTATGATTTATTTAATAGAAAGTAACGCCTTAATAAACTACAGTGGAATTGTTGGAGACTTAACAATCTGAGAGACAGCTGTTAATTCGATACCTGTATAACGTACCAACCCAATAATTAATGAGGTGGTCATTACCGAACTGATTGAATCAGTCGGTAGGGAGTTTCCTAAAAACTGTGTAACTGCTTATAATCCACTAATAGGAGAATAAGCAATGACTACTCAATCTGACATTAAGAAACTGG
>NZ_JADQAM010000008.1:0-3214 GCF_022129405.1 Psychrobacter sp. Ps2
TTATAGAGAGCAAAAAAAATAGATTAATTAGAGTTTAAAATAGTTTAGTAAGTTATAAATATAAGTCTAAAATAACTTGATAAATCTGCTAAGATATGATTGTTATATCTGTACCCTGATAAATTTAGATAAAATCACGCCCCAACACAGTAGTAGTATAGCTAAGATAATTATGATTTAACTAGGTTAGATACTACTGTCCTTTATGCATGTATACAATTATTATGTAATTATGAGTAATTAATTATGAGAGAGATAACTTTAGATAAAGTTATAGAGATAGACGGTAAGATGTTACCTATTAATACTCAAGGTAAAGGAATGGGTTGTTATGTTGAAGTATTAAAAGTAATTGATGAACAACTAATGGCTATGCTGTCATATCATAATAAAGTGCTTATGGTTAGAGTTGATATTCATATGTCACCTGACTTTATAGCATCTAATAATAGCGTTATGACATTCTACACAAGCAAGATGAGAAAGTGGGCACAGCAGAATTATGATGCCAAACGATTAGGTTTTGTTTGGGTTCGTGAGTTATGTACTTCTAAAAAGGTTCATTACCATGTAATTATTATGTTTGATGGCAATAAGCTACAAGACCATAGAGAGATAACAGCAAAGAGTGTTCAGATAGCAGAAAACTTTAGTGATAAAGGTTATGACTACGTTCCTAACAACCTTAAGGATTGTTTTCATATGATACATAGAGGCAATAAACTTGAGTACAACACCGCTTTTAGACATGCATCATATCTTGCAAAAGAACGTACCAAAGACAAGAAGCATTTAAGTGCTAAAGGTAAGAACTATTCAGCAAGCGAGATACAACCTAATATAAAAAGAGATAAAAAAGAGCTGTTCACAGCAGATGATAAAGTTATAACAGAATTTAATGATAGACCAACACGTAAACCAAAGAAGTCAAAGACTAATAAGTATTCAGATATTTTAGAATGAGAACCACTTTAATTATTGAGCTAGTCGTAAGCTGTTAAACATAGACAGGCATTAATCCTAGTTTATGTAAGTACGTGTGACATTGGCATATAAGGGATAAAGTAAGTTAATAGTTAAGGTGTGGAAGCCTATATAAGCCTTGTAATGTATGGTTTTGAGGCTTGTAGACTACCGCTATTATAGTGAGTAATGACGATAGTTATTAAAAAACTAATAACCTAGTAAACATAAGGCTTACGGTGATATATCAATACGATAAGTTAGACATATTATAAATATAGAGAGCGTTATTTTATATCTAAATAATCCTATTTATCTTAATTATTACCTGAGAGCCTATATAAGCCTTTTTAAGCGTCCTTAGCGCCTTTAAGCTACCCTAGCATAGGAATAAACAAACAAGGGCATTAGAGAGCCGAATATAAGCCCTCACGCAATAGATAAGAGTAAGAGTAAGTACCAATCAAGGTAAGCTGGCAAGTATGATTGATTATATTTAGTTTTCATTCAAAAACCGTTATCAGCTAGTTTCGTAGCCAATCAGGCAGAATAAAAACCGATTGTTGGTATTATTGTTGGTATTGTCAAAAATAATAATCAAGGAATGCCGTAAACACTGGGCGTACAGACGACAGTTTGTGTTCTAGTATAGGAACTAAACAGACAAATCACTGCTAGTCACCTTGTAAGATTGCGGTATATTTTACGGTATATTTCAAAAGCCAATTACTGATAGTCACTGATAACAAAGGTTGTGGCTGCTAGTTTACTTCCTACTGTACCGATCAAACATTAAAAAGCAACTTATCTGACAGGTAAAGCAGATGCTCTTCCAACATATAAAATTATGGATATACAGACAATTGTATATTTGATATCGTTATAAGAGCTTTACAAATTCACTGTCAGGAGATGAAAAATGTATTATGGTTGACAGATTAAAAGGAAGTGATTTGACACGTGCCATGCTAAAGCATGATCAAAATATATGGTGTGCTGTTAGTGATGAGAGTGACCAACAAGCAATAAGTGATCTAAATGGGAATGACTTTACAGCTTACATCTCAAAATTTCAGAATGGATATTTTTATTGTGATGGTGGTATGCAATGGTCATATGCTGTGCCAATTAAGATAGTACCTATAAAATATACAGAAGCAATCTATATTGAAAAAACCTGCTAACTACTGCGGGTTTTTTATTGCTTGAAGATCGTTCTCGGACAGGTAAAGCCACTTATCGAAAATAACCCCATGAAAGATTAAATTCAGCAAAACACCTCGAAATACTCACAGCAAGTACACCCACAAGTACACTGAGCGAACCAATCAAACAACATTCCTTTGCTTATCAATACTTTACCTATTGAGCATGGTACCCACTACAGGTACCACTATCGTTTTTAGCAATATTATTTTTCTACAGATAACAAAAAACCCCATTCATCACTTGACGGATAGATGGGGTTTATCGTTTAATTGGGTAACGGTTACAGCGTGTTGAAGCACACTGTAACGGACAAATAAGCATGTGCAGTGCGTTATTTGAACAGTATTGAATACCCGTTTAAGGGTTATTTTATCCATATCCTGCTCAAAACTCAACTCTCTGTTACGATTTATTATATATAAAACCGTTTATTTATCCGTTATAGCCTTGTGCTGCTCTCTCTGTACTGTACCCGTCAAATGGGTGGCAGGCATCAGTGACGACTGCGTTTGACATAAGGGTAAAGCTCCCTACAGGGGTGACTAGACAAAGGATAAGAGCAACGCAATGAGTGGTTACTTGTGCATATCGTAGCGGTATATTGGGCAAATGCCCTTGCTAGCGTATGACAGCACAGTAGCGGTTATGAGCGTGTCTAGGCGGTATATCAGCCGTAATCATAACAACCGTAGCTTGATATAGTGATACGGTCTTGATGATGCGATGGGCGATGAAGTCGGCATACGATTAATCACATCAAATCCAAGAAATGCACTAAGGTGTTTACAGGTCATTCTGTAAGTGCTTTAGGGTAAGTATTTCTTGAAATCAGCTCAAGGCTCCAAAATCAGCATCGGAATTACAACAACAACAACGACAAAATAAGTTAGCTATTTAGTACTTATTGATTGATTAGAGAGTCGATAGTGTTGATTTTGACTACAAGTATTAGTTTGAATATTTACTTATAGAGAGCAAAAAAAATAGATTAATTAGAGTTTAAAATAGTTTAGTAAGTTATAAATATAAGTCTAAAATAACT
>NZ_JADQAM010000009.1:0-2333 GCF_022129405.1 Psychrobacter sp. Ps2
GACCAGTATCCCGATCCCGGCTGGCCGTCCTGGCCGCCACATGAGGCATGTTCCGCGTCCTTGCAATACTGTGTTTAGCAAAAATGCAAGCCGATGAACAACTCGCGATGGCAACAGCTAAAAAATTGGTAGAACAAAAACGCCAAATTGAAAAACAATGTTCTAAATAAATCCACCACTCGCACAAATCCCCCCTATTGTGCGAGCCTAAAAACACAGACACCTTATCACTGCTTTTCGAAACCATTAATCAATGCTTCTAAACCAAATAAAAAAGCCTCTGTGCCATCATCTTGATCCATAATTTGCAAAGCATCTTTTAATAGTCGAGGCATCGTATCATCTGCTATTTGTTGCCTATCATTAAGTGCTGCGATATGTTCTTGCTGCTCTAACACAGAACCTAACGTAAAATGACCAACCGCGCTTATTGCATATAACCCACATTTTAATGAAAAACCATTGTCCACCATAAACTGCAACTGCATTTCTACGGTGTCATATTGGTCTGAACTCGGGCGAGTCCCTAAATGCACTTTTGCGCCATCACGGTAACTTAATAATGCATCACGAAAGCTCAATGCATTATTACGTAAAAATTGTTGCCACGTTTCCCCAACTGCGGGTAATGAATGACGATGATTACGCTTTAGCATTTCAACAGATAATGCATCCAACAATGTGCGCTTGTTCTTCACATGCCAATATAGTGTAGGCTGCTCTACGCCCAGTTTTTGAGCTAGTTTTCGCGTTGTCAGCCCTTCCATTCCCACTTCATTTAGCAACTCTAATGCCACTGTGATGATGGTTTCTTTATCTAATCGCGCCATACTGCCCTCTCTTTTTTTCTATTGACACTCTATCACTGATAGGGATATATTCCAACTCTATCAATGATAGAGAAAAAACGATGAATAAATTTGCGATCACCGCTTTAACGATCACCGCCCTAGATGCTATGGGGATCGGCTTGATCATGCCTGTATTGCCTACATTGTTACGTGAATACGTGTCGGCTGAAAATTTAGCAAATCATTACGGTATCCTGCTGGCACTGTATGCCATCATGCAGGTTTTTTTTGCTCCTCTACTTGGCAAATGGTCTGATAAATTCGGGCGCCGACCAATATTACTACTATCTCTTGCAGGCGCTGCTGTGGATTACACTTTGCTTGCATTATCTAGCTCACTTTGGATGCTATACGTTGGGCGATTAATTTCTGGAGTTACTGGCGCAACAGGTGCGGTCGCCGCTTCTGTTATTGCTGACAATACTGCTTCACAAGAGCGTACTAAGTGGTTTGGACGCTTAGGGGCGGCTTTTGGTGTCGGGTTAATCTCTGGCCCTGCAATTGGCGGCTTTACAGGGCAATTCTCAGCTCATCTTCCTTTTATTATTGCTGCCATTTTAAATGCGCTCTCTTTTTTAGTTATTATGTTGATATTTAAAGATAATAAAATCAAAAATACTGAAAAAAACACCACAGAAACAGCAGAAAATTCGCGACCTTTCCTGCAAGTGATCAAGCCAGTCATACTATTGTTATTTATCTTTTTTATGACTCAAATGATAGGGCAAATTCCAGCAACGACATGGGTGTTATTTACGGAACATCGTTTTCAATGGGGCAGTATGGAGATCGGCCTATCTTTAGCGGGGTTAGGCATCATGCATGCCTTGTTCCAAGCATTTGTAGCGGGCGCAATCGCCAAGAAATTCAATGAAAAAGTGACGATTATTGTGGGCTTTGTTGTTGATGGAGCAGCATTCATTATTTTGTCATTATTGACAAAGGGTTGGATGATTTACCCTACATTAATCTTACTCGCCGGCGGCAGTATTGCGCTACCAGCCTTACAGGGGTTAATGTCAGCTCAAGTCAATCAAACTAACCAAGGTAAGCTACAAGGCGTTCTAGTCAGCTTAACCAATACGACGGGGGTGATCGGCCCATTATTATTTAGCTTTATTTTTGGTCAAACACTGGCAAGTTGGGATGGCTGGATATGGATGATTGGTGCGATAATGTATGTTTTATTGATTGTATTTATTTTATCTTTTTATAGAAGCACCAAAAAGATAGTTAAAATAGCGAAGCTACCAGCGAGCTAAGTTTTAGCATATCAATATTAAGTGCTATGATACCCCTATCAGATTTGCTTTTAGCACAAGATATTAAGAGACAAACCCTATGACATTACCCCCTAAAAAACCAAGAACAAAACCTGCGGAAGAAAGGCTAGATGACCTAATGAACGTATAGGAAGAATAAACGCCCTTTTCACCCAAGTCCAACAGCTTTGGACCGCAGTTGACTCTTTCGACACCCCTG
>NZ_JADQAM010000053.1:0-163949 GCF_022129405.1 Psychrobacter sp. Ps2
GTTTCTGGGGCATATTGAAAAATGAGTTAGTGTATCATCAGGATTATAAAATGAGATTCGAAGCTATCAATGACATCATTAAATATATTGAGCTTGAGTATAATGAGGAGCTATTAGCAAAGCACTGCTTTGCAGCGACGCAAGGCAAGAGCTATGCTCGCAGTGGGACTAGAATCCAAAAGGGTTTGGGCTATAAAACGCCAAGACAGGTGTGGTTTGATTTTTATCGTCAAGCTGCGTAACTAAAATCTCCCAAGTCAATGTCTACAGATTTGACAGCATAGGTCAGACGGTGATAGCTCAAATAAAATAAGCCATCACTAGAGAGTGATATCAGAAAATCCAATACTGCCGCTAAATTAGCGGCTTTCTATAGATTTAAGTATGCTACTAAACCCTATGGTTCCTTGTTTCTGCATTTGACGGTCAAATAGGCGACTGATTAATGGCAATGGTACCGTCAATCGACCCTCAGATACCCAAGTCACGTGTGTGGTGCCATCGCCCAAGTCTTTTAAGTCAATGATGCCTTTATCATGCTGCATTTTGATGGGTTTAGATTTTTCGATTTGGTATTGCATATGAGTAGGACGCTCAAACGCTGTAATCCGTTCCCAGAACTTAACGGGTCCCGTTTGAATGCTACGTAAAGCCCCGACACCATTGCGCTCCTCGTCACCTTCATTCACCAATTTAGCCACTCCCACCGCTTTAAATGAGCCATAACTGGCATGGTCACTCAGTGCTTCAAATACCTCATCAATCGGTTTTTTGACAATGCGCTCTACTTTTATTTTAAACATAATATGATCTCATTAAGATTAAAGTTATTTAGCCTACTGCCATTTTAGAAATAAATATAGCCGTCACATTGTGAAAAATTATTACCGTGAAGAGCCTCGTCCCTTTGAAGGACGCCTGCCATTAGTAGCAGGTTTACCATTGCCTCCAGATTTACCATTACTGCCTGACGGCTTACCACGACCAGTAGGACGTCCATCCCTACCTTTAGAACCTGTTGGTTTTCTAGCATCGTCCTTGGTATATGTGTTACGCCCCTTTGCTGCACCTGCTGATTTTGTAGATGGTTTTGACTTTGACGAAGCATCCGTACGAGGTTTTTTTCGTGGTGCATTGCGAGATTTCTTGTTTGAGTGATTGTCTTGCGAAGAAGAGTCTTCTACAGATTTAAGCAACACAGACAGCTCTTTTGGAGTCAAGTCCCGCCAGTCACCAACGGGAAGACCCTTAAGACTTACATTCATAATCCGCGTACGTTCAAGCTTAACGACTTCGTAGCCAAAGTGTTCACACATACGGCGAATTTGACGGTTCAAGCCTTGTACGAGCGTTATATTAAAGACATTAGGAGCTACTTTAGTCACTGGGCATTTTTTGGTCATCTTGCCAAGCATCGGTACACCGCCCGCCAGACCTTCGATAACACTATCCGTTAACGGCTTATTTACTGTAACTAGATACTCTTTCTCGTGATTATTGCCAGCACGTAGTACCTTATTGACCAAATCGCCATTATTAGTCAAAAAGATCAAACCTTGAGAATCTTTGTCCAAACGGCCAATCGGAAAAATACGCAAACTATGTCGCACAAAATCGACAATATTATTTTTCTCAGAGCTTTCCGTGGTGCTCACAATGCCCACTGGCTTATTTAATGCAATAAAAATAAAATCATCAGGCTCTCGTGGCTCAATAGGCTGCCCGTTGACTTTTACTGCATCACCAGCGACTACCTGATCACCTACCGACGCACGTTTGCCATTGATGTATACATTACCTTGTTCAATAAAGCGGTCAGCGTCTCGCCTAGAGCAAATACCACTTTCGCTGATGTATTTATTTAAACGAGTCGAGGAAGCGTTGAACATAAAGCACCGTTTTACCTGATAAGAAGCGTTTTTTGCTAAGAAAAAAGCCTAAATTGAATGGATCAACAATAACGAAATAGCTCACATTATATAGGAAATCGACTGACCCTTTGATGGGAGATGGATAAAAACCTATAAATGTATAGCGTCATGTAATTTTGAATGATGACGAAAGAACTTATTTATGAGGTTGTGAGTTTAAAAAGCCTCACCATTCATCATACGAGCAGTGAGGCTTTTTTCTAGTTTTTCAGCTATATAATTTTTCAAATCTGTTCTTTTGCTGATCACTCTACTAACTTATCTTACTCACTATTCAGCATCATCCAACAGTTTATTAAGCTCGTCCACCATTAGATCGTCAATGATACTGCCTTCTACATAGCTGATTATCTCATCCACAGTCGTCAGATCCATTTCACGAATACCTAAACTGGCTAGTTGCGCATTAATAGTTTCTAAGCTGTCGTTGTCTTCAGCGTCATCCAGCAAATCCTCTTCAAACCTACCTCTGACAAACCAATACATTTTTTCTAGTACGGTTTCTTTTTTGGTCAAAGTAGAATAACCATCACCATAAATAAATAGATTGAAATGATAAGGTATTTCTACATCATTGATAAAAAATGTACGTTGGCACTCTAATGTATAGGCTTGAATCTCTTCACTCTCAGCGCTTTCATCACTTTCGTTGTCTTCATCATATTCAATCGCCTCTTCTATCAACTCACCTAATATCTGATAGTCGCCGACTTTGATTTTATGATTATAAATAATAGCAGAGTCTGCGATTGCATCAAAAATAATGGCACTGACATCTAAGGTATGATTATCGATATCATAGAATGCTTTTAACGCTGGCAAAAACTCGGTCAGCTCTTCTTCTGGCACTTGAATGAGAAACTGCTGCTCGTATATTTTAATCATATCTTCAGGAGCATAAGTATTAGCAGTATTAGTCTCGTTTCTACCTGTTGGCTGCAAAGGTAAAAAATTATACGGGTTATGTTTGGTCATTCAGAACTGCCTTTTTGCTTAAGTTAAATTTATTAAATGTCTGTTGCTCAATCTCTAAGAGCTTTTGAACGCGCTACTATGCTTCAGTACCGTAAAACTTTAGGATTTATGGGCGTATTGTCTCTTATTCAGGCAATTTTAGATAGACAGTTATAAATATACAAGTTCAATCACTCTGGTTTATACAGACAGTTAGAATAATAAAGACTAAGAAAAGATACTAGCCAGCAGCGGCTCAATATCTTCTTCTCTTTTCTCCAGAGCTATTACATACTAATTATTAATTCACTTGCTGCCATCCTGACGTTGAATGATGCTCATCTTGATGTGCAAATAAAGGGTGAGCTTTGGCTTCATGCAAACTCAGTACAGGGGTCACACAGACATCTTTTGCTGAAAATACACGTTGCCAATGCTCAAGCGTTTGACTGGCGAATTTTTTCGCAATTGTGTTGGTCGCGGCTTCACTCTCAGGTCTATTGGGCATGATACCAAGTTGCCAGTGTATTTCTTTAAGCGACGGTAGCTCCAATACCTCACATAGCCCTTGCCAAAACTTAAGCTCCAAGGAACCAACCGCCATATGGCGCTGGTCAGCGGTTTGGTACAGTCGGTAACATGGTAATGCACCACCCAAAAAATCATGCTGCGGCAGTAGAATGTCGTTTAAGTCCTTTCCTGAAAGGCTATTAATCAGTTTGCCTGTGACCTTTGGCATGACCATATGGTTGTACAAACTGTGCGTCATGCTAATAGCAATGTGTCGCCCTCTGCCCGTACGCTGGGCAGCAAATACAGCAGCCAACAGTGCTATCACTGCTGTGTCACTACCTCCTGCTAAATCCGCAAACTGGATATTGGGCATGGCCTGCTCACCCTGCGCTGTTTTTAGCTGATCTAGTACACCGCTCATAGCCATAAAATTGATATCATGACCTGCCTTATTGGCCCAGTCATGAGTCACTTGAGAGCTATTTTTTGACTCAGCACTTTCTAAGTAGACACCTTCTGTTGAATGACAATCTGCTACGCCATAGCCAGTGATTGACACTATTACTAGCTTTGGATTGATGACATGCAAGGTCTTAGCATCTAGCCCCATTTCTGCCAAGACACCTGGGCGAAAGCTATCTAGCATCACATCAGCTTCTTTAAGATGTGCTTTTATAGCTTCAATCTCTTTGGGATCATGAAAATCATATTTTTCGGTCGTCTTACCGTGGTTTAGAGCTGCGAATAGCTCACCAAACACCCGAGCAGGATCACCTTGTTTGGGTTCGATTTTAAGGACGTCCGCGCCCAAATCTGCTAGCAAACGCGTAGCAAATGGCCCAGGTAGATTACGAGTCAGATCGATCACTCGTAACCCTTGTAGACAGTCCGCCATTTGATCATGATTTGATACATGCATGTCAGTCATCAGAGAACGCCTCGCCTTTGGCTGCCATATCTAACAAGATTTGAGCCGGCTCAAAACGCTCGCCATATTTCGCAGCCAGCTCACGGCTACGCTCAACAAATGCACTCACGCCCATCGCATTGATAAACTGTAGCGTACCACCGTACTGCGGTGCAAACCCCCAACCAAAGATAGACCCTATATTGGTATCGGCAACTGAGCGTACGACATTCTCCTCATAGCACTTAGCGGATTCATTGGCTTGAATAAACATTAGCCGATCTACCAAATCTTGCTGTGAAGGTTGCTCCGATTTTGGCAGGTACAAGTTGATAAGCTCAGGCCATAGATGCTTATCACCCTCTGTTGGATAGTCATAGAATCCTTTGCCATTTTTCTTACCTTCGCGCCCATGCTCATTGACCAATTTTTTTAGTATTTCATAAGAAGGACGCACTACGATTGGCTTACCTTCGGCTGCCATATCCGCTTGCTGCTGTTCGCTGACATGCAATGCTAGGCTTAATGACACTTCATCTTGCAATGCTAAGGGCGGCATTGGCATACCTGTTTTCAGTCCGGAAACTTCGATGCTACGTGGATGCACACCCTCTCCTAGCATCGCAATGCCCTCTGATACATAGGTGCCAAATACCCGCGAGGTATAAAAGCCATGACTATCATTGACGACGATAGGCGTTTTACCTATTTGCACAACATAGTCGAATGCTTTGGCCAATGTTGAATCGTCGGTTTGCTCGCCCATGATAATCTCAACGAGCGGCATCTTATCTACTGGCGAGAAAAAATGTAGACCGATAAACTGGTTTGGTCGCGTACTGGCTGTTGCCAGTCCAGTAATCGGTAGCGTTGAGGTGTTAGACGCATAGACGGCTGTGTTTGAAATCACTGCTTCACTTTGTTGGGTACACTTGGCTTTAATTTCTCGGTTTTCAAATACTGCTTCAATAATAAGATCACAATCTGCTAAATCATCGTAAGAGACTGTTGGCGTGATACGTTCTAGTAGAGCTTGTTTTTTCTCTTCGGTAGCGTGCTTTCGGCTGATGGCTTTATCCAAAATATTAGCAGAGTACGCTTTGCCTTTTTCAGCATTAGCAATCTCTGTGTCCAATAGCACGACATCTATACCTGCTTTGGCAGTGACATAAGCAATGCCAGCGCCCATCATGCCAGCGCCCAAGATACCGACTTTTTTAGTGGTTGTGCGTTCAAATCCTTGAGGACGAGACTGACCTTTTTTGATGCTATTCAGCTGCGTCCATAAGGTGTTGATCATGTTTCTAGATTCAGTGGACCGTACGCAAGCGGCAAAATAACGCGACTCGATCTCAAGCCCTGTATCGATATCCACTAGGCATCCTTCAAACACACAAGACATAATATGGGTGATCGCAGGATAGTTACCATGTGATTTTTGATTAGCCATGGCTGGGGCGATAGAGAATATAGGAACTACCTTTGGATGCTTGCTATCGCCGCCAGGAATTTTAAAGCCTTTCTTATCCCATGGCTGCTGCGCACTTGGATTATTTTGAATCCAGTCTTTTGCTTGCTTCAGCATATCTGCTTGATCAGTAGCAGTCGCATCAATAAGTCCGATGTCTTTTGCAGCAGCAGCGCGAAGTTCTTTGCCTTGCGTCATCAGCTCCAGTGCTGCTTGAATACCGACTAACCTTGGTAAGCGCTGAGTACCACCGCCGCCAGGTAATAAGCCCAGTTTCACCTCAGGCAAACCAAGCTTGGTCTTGGGTGTGTCAATCGCAATACGATAATGACATGCTAGCGCGAGCTCTAAACCGCCGCCTAATGCAGTTCCTGTCATAGCAGCGACCACAGGTTTGCCTGAGGTCTCAAGCTTGCGCAAACTCCCTTTTAGTTCTTCGGTCAATGCAAACGCTTGCTCGGCTGTCTTTATCTGGTTCAATTGATCAATATCTGCGCCAACCACGAAGGTTTCTTTAGCCGATGTGAGTATCAAGCCTGTAGCTGAATCATCATTGATGAAACTATCGACTATCGTGGCGAATGTCTCCGTAAAGCCATCACCGATGACATTCATTTTGCGTTTGCTTTGGTCAATCGTGACGGTGACGATACCGTCGTCATCACGCTGGGCAGAGAAGTTTTCTAATTCATTAATGGCTGTTACGCTATCTGCTGTTTGGTTAGCTGCCTGGTTATTTGTCATCATTTTTATCCCTTAAATGATTCTTTGTATATTGCGTTTTAGTCTAATTGGTTTTCAGTCTATTTTAGAGAAAGGTTAAACACGCTCGATAATAGTGGCAATTCCCATACCACCGCCCACACATAGCGTAATCATAGCGGTCTTTAAGTCACGTCGTTCTAACTCGTCAAGGACAGTTGTCATTAGCATTGCGCCTGTTGCCCCAAGCGGATGACCCATGGATATCGCACCACCGTTGACGTTGACGATATCAAGCGAGATGCCAAAATCATCAGCGGTATTCATCGGCACAGCAGCGAAGGCTTCGTTAATTTCCCAAAGGTCTATATCAGAAGCTTGCATGCCCGCTTTATCGAGAGCTTTCTGGCAAGCTGGTGTTGGACCTGCCAGCATAATGGCAGGCTCTGAACCAACAACTGAGGCCATCGTAATTTTGGCGCGTGGTTTTAGCCCTGCTTTTTGACCAGCCGCCGCGCTACCGACCAAACAAATAGCAGCCCCATCAACAATGCCTGAAGAGTTACCTGCATGATGCACATGATTGACGGTTTCAATCGTGGTGTATCTGTCCAAAATCACGCTATCAAAGCCCATTTTGCCTGGCATAATAAAAGACGGTTTAAGACCCGCTAAAGTCTCGACATTGGTATTATGACGGATGGTTTCATCTTTATCCAACAGCATCATACCGTTGATGTCGGTGACAGCGACGACAGATTTGTCGTAATACCCCTTCTCCCAAGCCTGTGCAGCGCGACGATGCGATTCGGTGGCAAAGGCATCGACATCACTACGACTAAAGCCTTTGAGCGTTGCGATGGTATCCGCACCTACGCCTTGCGGTACGAAATGCGTCGCTTCATTGACGCGCGGATCCATGTACCAAGCACCGCCATCTGAGCCCATCGGTACGCGGCTCATAGACTCGACGCCGCCTGCTACTACCATGTCTTCCATACCGGACATGACTTTGGCAGCCGCCAGATTAATGGATTCCAGACCAGAGGCACAAAATCGAGATAAGGTTAACCCAGCCACACTTTGCGCCCAACCAGCATCAATAACGGCAATACGTGCAATATCAGAGCCCTGCTCACCCACTGGCGTCACGCAGCCAAGCACCACATCGTCGACCAAACTGGTATCCAAATTGTGGCGCTGTTGCATCTCTTTTAGTAAAGTTCGCGTCAGCCAAATCGGTGACGCCTGATATAAAGAGCCGTCCTTTTTTCCTTTGCCACGCGGCGTGCGGATCGCATCGTAAATGTAAGCAGTCTCAGTCATAAAAAATCCTTTTTTTATTTTGTAAATTTTGTAAATAATGCGCTGACGTCCTATTTAGCTTGCTAGATAGGACATGGGCTTGTAACCAACCAATAAGCTACGCGGCTACATAAATCGTGAAGCCAACTCTTTCATAATCTCATTGGTACCGCCATAGATTTTTTGAACGCGCGCATCAGCATACAGTCGTGCGATAGGATACTCTGTCATATAGCCATAGCCACCAAACAGCTGAACGCATTCGTCGATGACTTCACATTGCTTTTCGGTGACCCAGTATTTGACCAATGACGCATGCGGTACAGACAGTTTATTCTCTAAAATCGCATCCATTGCGGCATCACACATGGTGCTGGCAGCGAGATAATCTGCATAGCACTCTGCCATCTTAAAGCGCGTATTTTGAAACTTCCAAATAGGTTTACCAAAGGCTTCGCGGCCTTTTACATAGTCTAACGTTAAGCTAATCGCTAGCTTCATTGAGCCGACCCCAGATAACGCAATAATTAAGCGCTCACGTGGCAGCTCCTGCATCATCTGTATGAAACCCATGCCTTCTACTGTACCCAACAGGTTCTTTTGCGGCACACGTACATTGCTAAAGAACAGCTCTGAGGTATCCTGCGATGTCAGACCAATCTTGTCGAGATTGCGGCCACGCTCAAACCCTTCTACTTTATCCGTTTCTACGATGATAAGTGAGACACCTTGAGCGCCTTTTTCACGGTCTGTTTTACACGCTAATAAGATAAGATTGGCATGCTGACCATTGGTAATAAAGGTCTTAGAGCCATTGATAATGTAGTCATCACCGTCTTTTACTGCATAGGTTTTGATGTTTTGTAGGTCGGAGCCAGTGCCAGGCTCGGTCATGGCGATAGCACCAATATATTTGCCCGTTGCCATTTTGGGTAGCCATGCTTGTTTTTGTTCTTCAGTACCGTGGTCTAAAATATAAGGCGCGACAATACCTGAATGTACCATACCGCCAAATCCCGATTGATTGGCTTCGGTCTGTGCGTAGATAAGCGCCGCTTCATGACCAAAATCCCCGCCGCCGCCGCCATACTCAGCTGGTATCGCTGCACACAAAAACCCCATCTCGCCTGCCTCTTCCCACGCAGCGCGATCAATCATGCCGTTTTTGCGCCACTGCTCATCTTTAGGATCCCAAGATTGAAACATTTTTAAGGCGCTGTCATACACCATCTGGTGCTCTTCGGTCATCCAGTTTGGGGTAAATTTTTCGATACTCATGATGTCTATCCTTGACAAGGTGAAGTGAATAACAACTATATAGTCAAGTCTATATAAATCTGCTACATCGTCATCCTCGCTAAGCATACTAATGTATAACTTGCACTCGGTTTCCTTGTATCGAAATTATATTGAACTGACTATAGCTAAGCCGTTTTTTAAAATATGGTAATTTATATTACCGTTATAAATATACTATAAATGCTTTGTATTTATTAATATATGAGTCTTATACTAGGCTACGAAAAACCACTTCGCAATCAATTAAATAAAAATGGTAATTTACATTACTTGTTAATTTAATCACGTTAAATTATCGAGCAAATCATTTAATTGATAGGACATATCAAATAGCCAATACTTTAAGAAGCAATAAATATGAAAACCTCTCATCAGTCAGATAGCCTCATGCAAAATCGATCTCTAGCTCCCCTATCCGATATGCGGCCTGCAACTTTGAACAAAATTGAACAGGCCGTTCGTAAAGTCTTCGCAGGATTTGACGCTAATGAGGTGACGATGGTGCAGATTGCAAAGTCTGCAAATGTCTCTTTGCAAACGCTCTACAAGTACTTCGGGGATAAGCAAACGCTGTTTTATACCATTATGGATATTGTGCTCGGCAGATTAGCCGCTAGAATTATGGATCATTTGCAAGGGATTGATAGCGTACAAGATCGTCTACGTAAGACACTGTGGGTCTGCTTTGATTTTGTCGACTCGCATCCAGATGCGGTGATGGTGCTGTCTTCTGTCTCGGCCTCGCGTATACGTAATATCGCGATCTATGAAAACAAAGAGCTAATTGGCGCGTTTTTGGCGGTATTAGAAGATGGTCAAAATCGTGGGGTGCTCAATGACACTGTCCCACTGCACATACTCTTCGATGTGTTTATGGGATTTATTAGTCGACTTGGCTTAATGCATACCATTCGCCAAACAGAGACGCCATTAAATGTAGAGTTTGATGCGCTATTTGTGATTTTATGGCGCGCCATCTCTAAACCTGAAGCATTAAACAAAAAATTTAATGCAAAGAACCAAAAAGCCCCACGATAAAGTGAGGCTTTTTTATACTGAGTCTTCTAATTTATACTAAGGCTTCTTAGTCGATGAGCTTAGATTATTACACTCTTCATATACTCACAGCATTTTAGATACTGCTGGATTTTGGTAAGCCATAATCTGCATGATCAACCACATGGTTGTTTTGTTCAATCGTCAGTCGATAACCTTTGATAACACCATCGTATGGCAAACTGCCCTCATACTGCTGATAATGCTCGCAGATGCTGTCTTGAATCACTGATTTACGTTGAGCATCGTCTAATTTGGCAAATCCATTTGGGAGACGTATGTGAGCCAAACGTGCAGCATTACTACGAGACACCCAATTATCGACACTCGTAAATGTAAAATCTACTTCCGCTCTTAAGCTATATATGGGTAGCGTATTAGAATAATTCGCCAAGTCATATTTAATCTGAGCGATATCCTCTGCAAATGGCTGATAAGGTATCTCAAGCACAGCAAATAATTTTGCCAAAAACTCATCAGCGGTAAAGTGTTTGTCCATATAGCTACCATCAAGTCCAAGGAATTTGCTCGACAGTACATGGCGCAGGCGGTCATAGGCAGGTATGGTATGTTTAAGAGGATAGCCCATTTGCTTGACGATATCTTGCGGGCGCAGCTCAAGCGACTCTATTTGGTTGATGATATATTGCGCTAGAGAATGGCGTGGGTGATAACGACGGGTATATTTAGATGGATTAGCAATGTGGCTCATGATATTGAACACCTTAGACTCCTGTAACTCCGACGAAAAAGTATGATATACGCCCAAATAGGCAAAAAATCAGGCACAAATGAGGTTGTCGGAGTACAGGCTCATGCGCTTTACCAGAGTTGTTTTATATCGTGCTGGAAGTTGCAAGGTTTGTCACGCCACCATTAGACTATTGTCATGGTCGGCAATAACAAAACTGTTAAACCCACGATAGATCGTTCAACGATGATAGCACATCAGATGACAAAAAATAAATACCGATATTTGTGACCGTTTGTGAATAATTCTTTTTCACTTTGCGCATTCAATCTTAGACATTTCGATGCATCATTTGTTCATGTATTAAAAAGAGGCACAACATCGAAATGTTAAGGTTGAAGTATTAAAAATTATGCTCGATAGCCTAACGATTGACATCAACAACTATTCGACCACGAACCTTACCATCCAACAACTCGCTTGCTGTCGGAATGACTTCGCTTAGACCAATCTCTCTGGTGATCGCATCCAATTGCGTCATATCCAAGCTTGTGCTCAAACGCTGCCATGCTTCTACACGCTCATCATAAGGTCGTGTCACACTATTGATACCAAGTAAACTAACACCGCGTAAAATAAACGGCGCAACAGTAGCAGGGAAATCCATGCCTTGAGCCAGTCCACAAGTAGCGACTAAACCATCTTCACAGGTACTGGCACAAACGTTGGCCAGCGTATGACTACCAACAGAATCAATTGCTGCGGCCCATTTCTCTTTTCCAAGCGCACGTCCCGGACTATTCAACTCTGATCGGTCAATGAGCGTCGTTGCACCAAGGCTCTTTAGGTATTCCGCTTCTTCTAGACGTCCCGTAGAGGCTGTGACAGAGTAACCTTGGTTTGCTAGAAGTGCGATAGCAAAACTGCCAACGCCGCCATTAGCACCCGTCACCAATACTTCGCCACTCTCTGGTGTGAGTCCATGACGCTCTAATGCGATTATACAAAGCATTGCGGTATATCCTGCTGTACCTATCGCCATTGCTTGACGTTCAGTCATCGACTCAGGGAGCGGGATCAGCCAGTCACCGTTTAATCGTGCTTTTTGTGATAGACCGCCCCAATACTTCTCACCCACACTCCAACCATTTAACAACACCTTGTCGCCAACTTTGTAGCGAGGATGACTGCTTGTTTCGACAGTACCCGCTAAATCTATACCTGGAACCATTGGAAATTGACGTACCACAGGACTACGACCCGTAATGGCCAATCCGTCCTTGTAATTGAGCGTACTAAATGCCACACGAACCGTGACATCACCCTCAGGCAATTGCGTGTCCTGTATCTCAGTCAGACTAGACTGATAAACATCGTCATTTTTTTCAATAAATATTGCTTTAAACATAGCAGCTCCTATTTAGACCAATCGTCTATAAATGAGTAAAAAATAATTTAGACCAGTCGTCTAAAAATATAGATAAAAAATTACTTCTGTATTCCTGCTACAAAACCTCGGAAAAAAGTATCTAACGGACTGACATCTTGCGTCAACTTAGCACGCAAAACCGCACCTTCCCAACCAATCCAAAAGAAAGCAGCAAGCTCATCACAATCACTATGAGAATGTATTTGTCCTTGTTGTACTGCTAGGCGTAAACAAGCTGCTAAACGCTCCTGCCAATCAAGCAATATACTTTCTAGCTCACAACGAAAACTGTCAGGCAACACGATAATCTCTTGACCCAAGTTACCTACTAAGCAGCCGCGTCGAAATTCATGCTTAATCATTCCTGACTTAGCATCCTCAACAAAGTCACTGATGCGCTGCATAGGAGACACTTGCTCGTTTAAAAAACAATGATCTAGCTTGCGAGCAAAATATAACGCGTATTGCTGCAACACTTCCTGTCCAAATGCTTCTTTGTTTTTGAAGTAATTGTAGAAGGAACCTTTAGGTACATTGATACGTTTGAGTACGGCATCGATACCAGTCGTCGCAAAGCCTTGCTCTGTCAGCATCTCCATCCCAGATCTCAAAAGAGCCTCACGGGTATCCGTAAACTCTCGTTCAACATTAGGTGGACGCCCTCGGCGGGCTTTTGGCTTAATCATTGTCATGCATAGATATTATGACCGATCGTCTTTAATGTCAATCGATTATTTTTAGTGGTTTATTTATCCTTCAGTCGCTTGAGTTTTTTGACTGTCCTTACTATCAGTCCTCACCATGATACGTTGCCTCATCCATCCAAACGATGGGATCTTCACACAAATGAGTTAAGTGATACCAAATATCATTACTACGGGCGATACGGTGGTGACCGCCTTCAAAATAATCGACGTCCCAGCTATCAGGCAGATTCACTAAGGTTCGTCTAGCGACTGCCACATCAAGACTTTCATCATCGACTTCTACCATAACCCGCACCATCTCAGTATTGGTAGTGGGAAAAGACAGCTTCATATCGGCCACTACTGGGATACGGTCAGCCAATATCTCACTTGGATAGATACAAGGCGCAATCAATAGTGCCCGCAAGTTGTATTTATGCGTAAAATGATTGGCAAACCAACCACCAAGCGAGTGCCCTGCCAACACCTCTCGCGGGTACTGTGCGATTTTCTCGCGAATCAATGCATCATAAATCTCAAATACTTCTGCAAAATTCTCTCGATAATTGACCGTTTGACAGTATTTTGGCTCACGCGTGATACAAGTATATTTACTGGTCTTATTGCTTGAATCAAGACCATGAAAAAACAATAAAAACGTATCGTTGTTTTCAATAGGAAACATCATAAGGTTCTCCTTTTTTAATCATTATTTAGGTTTGCTCTTGGTAATTTAGTTTATAAATTAAACTGGTTTTTGGGTGGCAACATGCGCTTGGTACAAGCTCAAAAGCTCCTCACAAGCTTGCACTGAGATATTTTTTGCAAAACCTTCGTTAAACCAAAAGTCATAAACCGCTTGGACAACGGCTTTTACCGCTTTCGCATTTTCTGGCTTTTGTTCTATTAGTTTCATCGCAATGTCTTGCGCTTGTATATCCGACTCGCTATAGGGCGCGCTCCAGCCCACGCCATAACGATAGAGCACATCATTGATTGCCAATATGAATATGGCATTTGATATGCCAAATGACCCGATAAGCCTGTCAAGCATTGCACAGCGCTCTTCATAAATACTGACCTCTATCGGCATATCAGCTTGATCAAACAAACAGTCACAATTCACCATGTGCGAGGGTTTACTAAAATCATCCCACACCAATGGGTAAGTTCCTCGAATCCCGCCTTTTTCCACTACATTAAATTGCCAAATCGCATAATGAGTATCTGGCCCCTTATAGGGCACATGTATGAACCACTGCATCATCGCATCACTGTCATACATAATATGAGTGCTACCAATTCGCACGCCCTGCTTAGGCAATACATCCTGATATACGCTATTTATGTCATCACTATAGAGCGTCACTTTACGTAAGTTTTCATCACTGGTATCGCCTAGCTTTGCTCGTGCTTCAGTTATGTTTCGATAGGGTTTAAAGGGCGCTACCCAACTAAGCGTCTCATTAGTATTGTTCACGAAATAAATATCATCTTCATAACTGTCTACAGAAACCGTTTCGAGGTAAAACAATGGCTGTTTTCGTATTCGGCCTTTCTCATCATTTGCTAGTGCCGTTATACCAGATAGCTTTGAGCCACCCGACCACTTAAAATTATCTAACCGTTTTTGTTCAAACTGATACGTTAATGTCGTCATATTTATATCCTTATTATTTTGACTGGTTGTTTAGCTGCAGTTTTTCGTTGTTGTTATATTCTGAGTGCCGATTTCAAGCCAGCCGAGCCTATTCGCCATTGTTTAAATGACGTCATTATCTATAAAGTTAAGTAAATTAATCGACTTGGTAAGGTAGTAGCTTTTAATTCTGATAGGCTTTTTAGACACAGCTTTTCGCTGTTACATTGCTAATATTTTTGCAACGCCAACGAGTTTTTTCTACTAAGTTTCTTGTTTATCAATATGATGGTTTGTAGAATTTGTAAGGGCGCAGAAGTTTAGGATTAAACGTAAATAACACTACTAGAAAGACTTCGCTAAAATAGCGTTTCAAAAACTTAGTTAAGAAGTGAAGCGTTGCGCTCCGAGGGTTAACTGGTTTTTATCTCATGTCATTTTGCCTGACCTAATCACTATAGTATAAGCTCACATAAAAATAAAGCGGTTTAAAACCTTATACGACAACTGGTGTCGCTTCTTTTTAAATGAATTGTAGTTTAGTCATTAGCAAGTATCCCAACGCAATAAGTATCATTATCGACAGTTTCATATTACTCAAGTATCCTCAATAAACGTCCAATTAACAATCCTTATCAAAAAACACCTTCCAAGATTAACGCTGACTTGCTATCTTGCCTCGCGACTCCCGTCTTTAAGCATATCTGCCCTATTTTGACCTACTACTACACACAGTATTAGCATCTACTTTGTATTGGATTTTATGACACATAACATTAAGGCCAGCTCAAACGCTCGCCGAACTCAGTATTTTCAAGTATTTTTGATGGGCGTTAGTGCCTTTATAATGAACACCACAGAATTTGTCCCTGTGGCGCTGTTGAGCGACATTGCCCAAGATTTCTCTATTACGACGGCAGAGACTGGCTGGATGTTAACACTCTATGCTTGGATTGTCGCTGCAATGTCGTTGCCACTAATGCTATTGACCAGTCGATTTGAGCGCAAGCGCTTGCTCTTGGGTCTTTTTGCCGTATTCATTGCCAGTCACGTACTGTCCGTATTTGCATGGAGCTTTGACGTGCTGCTCATTAGCCGAGTTGGGATTGCGTTATCGCATGCGATATTTTGGTCCATCACGGCCGCAATCGCGATACGTGTCGCACCTGAAGGCAAAAAAGCCATGGCGCTTAGCGTACTGGCGACGGGTACGTCGTTAGCAATGGTACTGGGTGTGCCGCTGGGGCGTTTGGTTGGGCAATGGTTTGGTTGGAGAGCGACATTTGGCGGTATTGGCGTCATTGCCTTAATTGTATTTATTCTACAAGCGAGACTCTTACCAACGCTACCTAGTATGTTTGAGGGGTCTTTTAGAAAGATTCCAGAACTCCTTAAAAATCCCCTATTATTCTGTCTATACCTGCTTATCTTATTGGTCTTTACAGCGCACTACACAGCTTATTCTTATATAGAACCATTCATGCGCCAAGTCGGTAATATCAGTGAAAACGCTGCGACTTTTGTACTGTTATTATTCGGTGCAGCTGGACTTGTAGGCAGTGTTATTTTCAGTCGGTGGGGTGATCGGTTCAATACCAGATTGATGCTGATATCGACCATACTGATGCTCGTGTCTATGCTTGCACTATTGCTAGCAGTGGCCTCTGTATGGGCGCTCAGCTTTATCGCCTTGCTTTGGGGCACGGCACTCATGCTACTGATTATCTCGATGCAAGCCAAAGTCATCATGGTCGATGTCAATGCGCAAGACATGCTGATGTCGATGTTTTCAGGTATTATTAATTTGGGGATTGGTACGGGTGCACTATTCGGTGGTTATGCCGTGACGCATCTTTCACTATCTAGCGTAGGATACACAGGTGCGGCTATCGCAGTTGTGGCATTACTCTTAATGCTATTTATGATCAAGCGCTTTCCTGAGTTGAGTAAGCGACTTGGCTAGCTAATAAACTGATATTAGATAGTATCCAAAAAACAGCAGACAGTAAGTAACCGTCAGAAAATAACAAGCAGAATGCCAGCCATATAAATGGGCTGGCATTTTCTTTATGTGTGAATACAACGATATAGCCTACAAATCATTTCAAGGATTTCTTAGACACCGATTGAACGAACGTTCAGGTGCGGTTATACTAATTTTATTGGACATAAGTATACTTAGGCTATAAGTGTATTTAATAAAGGACTGATAGGGATTGAGCACAAAAGGATGAGTGTGAAATGGATACTATTCAAAACAAGGAAGTCATTACCTACAATTTAAATTTAGTGACGATATATATTGCGAATTTTCAACTTGTTGGAGATTCGTGATGCCTGATGGAATGATGCAACAAGACAATCCAGATCAAGGAAACCAAGATAACACTGCGCCTCTTAAGCTAGGCAGGTTGCATTATGCTTGGATCGTTGCCGTTACAGGCTCTGTAGCAATGTTCTGCGGACTTGGGTTAGGACGATTCGCATTTGGCATGTTACTGCCGTCCATGTCGGCTTCTTTAGGGTTAAATTATACTCAAAGTGGAATCTTGGGATTCACTAACCTGATAGGATATCTGGTTGCAGTGCTTCTAAGCCCTTTTATTCTATCTCGGCTGGGTACTCGAACGACTGCGACGGCAAGCCTCCTCCTCATTGCTGTCTCTATGTTCGGTATGGCTTTTACCACCAGTTTTCCAATACTTTGCGCACTCTATGTGTTGACAGGCATTGGTAGCGGCGGCGTGGTCTTACCAATGATGAGCGTCATGTCGCATTGGTTTTTTCCTTCACACCGCGGGCTCGCTCTAGGATTGGTCATGGCGGGACCCGGCTTTGGTATCATTTTATCAGGCTTTGTCGTACCCAAACTCTTACCCATCTCTACTCTACTGTCTTGGCAAACAGGTTGGCTAATTTTTGCCGTGATTAATGTTGCGGTAGCTTGGCTTACCTTTACTTTGATTCGCAATCATCCAGACGATGTCAGCCAAAGCCCTTTTGGGCGCGCACCTACGTTACCTGTTAAAAATAATAAAAAGCTAGAACGTAGCAATATTAAGCTGCTCGTACATTTAGGTGTCATCTTTGCTATTTATGGCGCCACCTATATGGTTTACGTCACCTTCATTGTCACCAGTATGGTTGGCTCGTATCAACTAAGTGAAGCGACTGCTGGTGGTGTTTGGGCATGGATTGGACTGCTGAGCATGTTCTCAGGCATGTTGTTTGGCTGGATTTCTGACCATATTGGTAGACGCCTTGGTCTGACGCTGGCTTTTTTCTTCCTTGCCATCGCTTATCTGTTGGTCGGACTTACTGATTGGAGTTTAGGGCTATATTTGTCCATTATCTTGTTTGGCCTAGTGGTTTGGAGTGTGCCTGTCATTATGGCAGCTTCTGCAGGCGATTATTTCGGGCCTGCGGCAGCAGCGAGTGCACTTGCGGCACTGACTTTTGCCTTTTCAGGTGGACAGGCTCTCGGGCCAGTGGCAGCAGGCTATCTTGCAGAAGCCACTGGAGACTTTAGTATCAGTTATATGATATCTGGTATCGCCGCTTTTGTAGCGCTTGGACTTGCCTTATTATTGCGTCCACAAAAACAAGCTTAATTCCAGTCTCTATAGTATTGATACTCCTAACTATACTTTGCTCTTGCTGCCAGTGACATCTGTATGCGCATTTGGCCTGATTATCTTACTGTGGAGTGCTGTTTTGATACTGTTTATGATTGGGCTATTTTCTTGCAATTTTACAATCAAAACGATTGCTAGCTTTCTAAAAAGTGGTTACACTCGGTTGACAAACTATTACATTGATGATAAGGAAGTCGCTATGCCTCGTAATACCTCACGTTCTAAAATTAGCCATACCACTCTTAAAACTTTTACCAAAAGCATGCTTGCTATCAGCCTATCTATCGCTGGTATTTCTCACGCAAATGCTTATGACAGTGTCACCTTTTTCGGTGATAGCCTGACCGATGGTGGCTATTTTAGTTCCATAACTCAAGGTAACTTAGGGCTCACAGAATCAGGTCAGTTCACTACCAACCCCGATAACACATGGGCGACCTCATTCGCTGAGCAGCTAGGTACCACGGCTGTTCCCATTGTCTATCTTGGAAATCAAACTGGCAATAACTACGCTATTGGCGGGGCAAGAGCCGGTGAAGAAGTTATAAATACAGATTTTGGATTTCCAGTGGATGTAGCCTCTGCCAAAACTCAAACAACCAATTATTTAGCCAATAACAAAGTAGACCCTAATGGTCTATATGTAGTATGGGCCGGTGCAAATGATTTACGTGAAGCGGCTGAAGCTGAAGATCCTGCTAATGCTCAAGCGACCATACTTGGCGCAGTAGAAAGACAGACCGAAACGATTCAGGCACTAAAAGACAATGGTGCCAAATATATTTTAGTGCCTAATATTCCTGATATTGGTTTGACCCCTGAAGCTATTGGTCAAGGACCTATTGCTCAGGCGCAAAGTACTGGCGCTACCAGGCTATACAATCAATTTATGCTGAGTGGCGTAGCGGGTACTGGGGCTAATATCATCCCGTTAGACACTTTTAGCTTATTACAACAAATCGCTAGTAATCCTACAGCTTATGGATTTACTAATATGACCACGCCAGCCTGTACTAAAGATTTGTTTGCTAATAGCTCATTATTTTGCGGGTCAAGCAACCTAGAAACACCTGATGCCAGCGAAACCTACTTCTTCGCTGATGGTATTCACCCGACTGGTCAAGCACATCAAATGATCGCCGACTATGCAAATGCTGTTGTCACTGCGCCTAGCTTAATCGGCGTTTTGCCACATATTGCAACGACAACCGGGCTTGCAACCAATGAGCGCTTACAGTCACACGTCAACCAAATCCAAAACAATGAGCAACAACCTGCCCGTACGCTATGGGCCGTCGGTGAAGTCGCTAACCAAGAAATTGCAGGGTTTGATGGTGATAATAATACCCAAGTATTGCTTGGCGTAGATTTTGCTCATCCTAACTCAGCCAATGCAGTAACAGGCTTATACGGCAATATCACTCAAAAAGACTTTGAAAACTCAGACGTTGGCACAGGTTTGAGTGATATTGATCTGGGAGAGATCGGTTTTGGTGTCTATCATAGCAACAAGTTTGGCGGTTTACAGATCAATGGTGCTGCAGGATTTGGCAACATGGATGTCGATGTCACACGTACTGTCACACTTGGTAGTAACCAACAGCAGTTTAAGTCAAATGCTGATGGCAAGCGCTTTTATGCCAACTTGCAGGCAGGCTACCCAATGCAAGTGAGCAATATTGCCGTCACGCCTTATATCGGTGCAACAGCGAGCCGCGTAAAAATTGACGGACTCAAAGAAAAAGAGATGTCTGGCATTGCTATGCAGTTCGATGAGCAGAAATACTCTACGACATATGGCAAGCTTGGTCTCAAAGCCAATCATAGCTTGATGGAGAACCTAAACTTATTTGGTGACATTCATTACCAAAAGCAGCTGAGTGATAATCGTGAAGCAGTAACCGCACGTTTGAATACGCTACCAAATATCAGCTTTGAGACGCCTATGGTCGAAACTGATGATGATAATGTTGCTATGACACTTGGCCTATCTAGAAGCTTTGGCCTCTTAAATGCCAACGTTGGTGTCACACATTCACAAGGTAATGACGATGACTCAACCAGCTTATTCGTTGGACTTAATGGTGCATTCTAAATAAGTTGTTAATCTAGAAGAATGGTATAGGTGACAATTAATCGCCTATACCATTATAAATTCAAAAAAAACCTAATAACCTACTACAGCTTTTGCTCTATAAATTTTCTGCCGCACAACTTCTCAACGATAAAACCTACTATCACAAACTCTCTAAAAATCTACTTTACCGCGTAAAGCCTTTGTCTTACCGCGCTGGGTCTTTTTATCTACCCGTTTACGTTTGGCATTTCTGCTTGGCTTGGTCGGCCTTCTCGTTTTATTAACGTAAGTGGCTTTGGTGATAAAACTTTGCAAACGTTCAAGCGCATCTATTTTATTGCGCTCTTGCGTACGAAACTGCTGCGCCTTGATAATCAGCACGCCTTCCTTTGTTATTCGGCTATCTTTGCTATTTAGCAGTCGCTGCTTGTACTCATCACTCAGACTTGAGTTGTTAATATCAAAACGCAGGTGAATGGCAGAAGATACTTTGTTGACATTCTGCCCACCTGCGCCTTGCGCTCGTATGGCGCTGATCTCTACCTCATTATCATTGAGGCTGATATTATTATTAATAAAAATCATAGTTTGCTTTTATCGAATGTGAATGGATATGGTTTATGATAAAGCATTATATAGTCAATCCTCTATAAATTAGGTACGGTGTCAGTCTCACTTAGTATACTGCTTGTAATACTTCCACTCGGCTTTCTAGTATCTGAATTATATTGAACCGACTACTTATATTTAACTGAATACGGATTGGTCTGCTACTTTGCCAACAGTTGACGACTACGCTCAATCACTGGCGCGTCTACCATTTGACCATCTATCTCAAATACTGCCTGCCCGCTCCGCTCATATTCTTTAATCACACGCTGTGCGAATAACAAAGTCTCATCTGTTGGTTGCATTGTTTGTTGGACAACTGCCACTTGATTGGGATGGATACATAGCATCCCTGACATCCCCATTTGTGACCATAACTGTACTCGATCGCTCAGTCCAACTTCACTATTGAAATCAGGATAAATGGTATCGATAGGCGGCGATAATTGGTGCACTTTTGACGTCAGGATTAGTTGATAGCGGATTTGATTGGCGATGATATCGGCGGCAGGCGTACCTACTTGTACCCAAAAATCATTGCACAGATCTAAAAATCCATAACTAAACGCGGCCAACCCGACTGCTTTTGCCATACTATCGATTTGATATAATCCAATCGCACTCTCGATCAATGCAATCACGGGTAAGTTGGTGAGCTGATATACGCTCTCTATATCAGCGACTTGCTCGGCTTTGGCCAGTAACACGCCGGCTAAATTTGGCATTTTCTGACAGAGCACTATGTCTTTGAAAAATTCTTCGCTGCCTGCTTTATTAATACGTACCCAAATCGGCTGATAACCTGTACTGTCGTGATATTGTTGTAATGCTTCGCGGGCAGCTGCCTTACTTTCTAAAGCCACTGCATCTTCTAAATCGACAATAACTGCATCTGCACCACTAGCAAAGGCTTTCGCTACTCTATCGATGCGAGTCGCTGGCACAAACAGCCATGTTTTATTTTGAGAAATCGTTTTTATTTTATTGTTGATAATTGAATCCATGCTTAATTCCTATATTGTCCAAGTAGCTATTAGCATATTTATTATGCCACTATACAGCTGATGTTCATTTAAAATTAGCAATTTATTAGATAGTGCAAAACCAAGATTACTTAGACATTCTATTAAAAAACCAAATCAAAAAAACCGCATGAAAATTAATCTCATGCGGTTCTTGAGTCTCATGCAGTTTTAAACAATTACTTTCTTATCTAACCTATGTCTTATAGATTGTCTAATTAAGCCAGCATGCCACCATCGACAACGATAGTCGCGCCTGTGGTATAGCTTGAGGCATCAGACACTAGATACAATACGGTACCAGCCATTTCATCAGGCTCAGCCACACGTCCTAGCGGAATCGAGTGTAGCGCCATTTTTAAGACTTTATCGTTGGTCGTCAATGCAGAGGCAAACTTAGTATCCGTCAAACCTGGCAATAGCGCGTTGACACGGATGTTAAGTGGACCACATTCTTTAGCAAATGCTTTGGTCATGCTGATGACTGCCGCTTTGGTGATTGAGTAGATGCCTTGCTTATCGCCTGCTACTAAGCCATTGACCGATGCGGTATTCAAGATGACACCGCCACCCTGCTCTTTCATCATTTTGCCAGCAGCCGTCGACATAAAGAAGTAACCACGTATATTAACTTCAACCGTTTTATCAAAGGCGGCTAAATCTGTATCTAAGATATGACCATAGTAAGGGTTGGCTGCGGCATTATTGACCAAGATATCAATTTGACCAAACTCGCTTTTTATATGCTCAAAAATTGCGTCAATTTGCTCCATGTCTCCCACGTGACAAGCGAAAGCACTGGCCTTATGACCGTCAGCTTTGATGCTATCAGCGACTGCTTGGCAAGCATCGATTTTTCGGCTTGAGACAATCACATGTGCGCCTCTTGATGCCAATAGACGGGCAATAGACTCACCAATACCGCGGCTAGCACCAGTTACTAGAGCAATCTTACCGGTTAAATCAAATAAATCTTTCATCATTATTCCTTATATTTTTATAAACTTTATATTTTCAATAATTTTTGAGCGCTGAATTCATGTATCTAAAATTGGATAACTAAACGCAGATAATCGCTGTCATAACTAACAGCGATTATCGAGCACTAATGAACTGAACAAAGAGCGCTCAACGATCACGGTTACGCTAGCATACCACCATCTAAGGTGAAGGCATGACCATTCATAAAGCTGCTTTCATCGCTGGCAAGCCACGCAATCGCACTAGAGATTTCATTCACATCACCTAGGCGACGCAGTGGACTGGCCTTAATCGTTGCTTGCTGTGTACGCTCATCCATCGTTGCCATGGTGTTGCGTACCATTGGCGTATCAATGAAGCTTGGGCATACCGCGTTAAAACGAATATTGGCGCGAGCATACTCATGGGCAGCAGATTTAGTCAGACCCATAACCCCATGTTTAGCTGCACTGTAGGCTGAAATCATAGGCGCTGAACGAAGACCAGCAATAGAGGCGACGTTGATCACATGACCACCGCCATTAGGCAGCATACAATTGACCGCAGCACGCATACAGTGCCACACACCTTTTAAATTCACGGCGATATTACGATCAAAATCATCATCGCTTAGCTCATGCATTGGTGAAGGCTTGTGGTCGATACCAGCGTTATTCACCACAACATCTAGGCCACCAAGCGTTTCTACTGCAAAGTCAAACAACGCACGCACTTCATCACCACTGGTCACGTCTACTTTTTTAAAGACGATACTGTTGCCAGCATCTTGGCCTTGCTTGGCAACTGCTTCACCCATCTCTTCTGCCATATCACCAATGACGACTTTTGCGCCGCGGCTGGCCAGCAACAACGCGCTTGCTGCCCCGATGCCTGATGCACCGCCCGTGATCAAAATTTGTTTGCCAGCTACATCTGATGCAATTCCATTTGTATTCAGTGTCATGATCTATCCCTCTACCTTAAGTACTAATTTGCCGAAGTTTTCACCATTAAAGAGCATCATTAGAGTATCAGGGAACGTCTCGATACCTTCAACGATATGGTCTTTCACTTTCATGTCACCTGACTGAATCCAGCCAGCAATCTCTTTCATAGCGATTGGATATTCTTTGATATTATCGAACACCACGATGCCTTCCATGCGAGCACGATTGACCAACAGTGATAGATAGTTCGATGGGCCTTTTACTGCCGTGGTGTTGTTATATTGGCTGATAGCCCCGCAAATAACGATACGCGCATGCAGATTAATCTGAGTAAGCACGTCATTTAAGATATCACCGCCTACGTTGTCAAAGTACACATCGACGCCGTCTGGACAGGTTTTCTTTAGTGCTTTTTTCACATCTTCGTTTTTGTAATCAATCGTCGCATCAAACCCAAGCTCATCAATTAAGAATTTGCATTTCTCAGCGCCGCCCGCGATACCGACGACGCGGCAGCCTTTAATTTTGGCAATCTGACCGACCAAGCTACCAACCGCACCAGCAGCGCCAGAGACGACCACGGTCTCACCCGCTTTTGGCTGACCCGTCTTTAGGAGACCGAAATACCCTGTCATCCCCGGCATACCTAGTACACCCAAGTAATAAGACAGCGGCGCTAGGCTCGGATCAACTTTATGCAGACCAGTACCATCGCTGACCGCATATGACTGTACGCCGTCGTGACCTGCGACATAGTCACCTACTGCAAATTTTTCATTTTTACTTTCAATCACTTCACCCACAGTACCGGCGCGCATCACTTCACCAATTTGTACTGGCGCGATATAAGATTTGGCATCGTTCAGCCAACCACGCATCGCCGGATCGATAGAGATGTATTCAACCTTAATCAGTAGCTGACCATCGGTAATCGTTGGTATTTCTGTCTCGGTATAATCCCAAGTCTCAGCGCTTGGCTCGCCTACAGGTCTTGCTTTTAGGCGCCATTGTTTGTTTATCGTTGTCATGTCTCTTTCCTTAGAGTTGTTCTTAGAACCAGTCCGCTTGCATATCAGTGCAAACCGAGTTGGTGTTGGTTAATAATTCGATGTCGCGTTTAACTAATGGTAGTTCCCAATCGATGAAGTATTTGGCCGCTTGTATCTTGCCTTTATAAAAATTCTGCTGCTCGACATCTTGCGTCGTACTTAGTAGCTGCTCGGCTTTACTGGCTTGGCGAATCCAAATCCAGCTCAGTACAATTGAGGCAAAAATATTCATCAGTGCTTGAGCATTACCAGTCAATGTCAGCGCTTCTTCTGTCTGCAACACTTTGCCCAAATGCACGAGCACTTCATGCAGCTGACCCATATAAGGCATCAGCTTGCCTGCAAGTTGCGCGCTCTCAGGCGTAGTGATACTTTCTAAATCTTGTGTAATCTCACGTTTTAGGATTTGAATGCCTAACCCACCTTTTTGCCATAACTTGCGGAATGACAAATCTAGCGCCTGCACACCGTTTGTGCCTTCATGGATAGGATTTAGACGATTGTCACGCCAAAATTGCTCAGCTTGATATTCACGCGTATAGCCTGCGCCGCCCAATACTTGAATACCCAAATCATTGGCTTTTGGCCCATATTCAGATGGCCATGCTTTTAGCACTGGCGTTAGCAAATCCAACAACTCTGTTAGCTCATTTTTTAGCGTTTCGTCTTCGCAAGTGTTGATACGGTCAATTAGGTTTGAGCCATATAAGCACAATGATATACCGCCTTCAGAATAAGCTTTTTGTGCCAATAGCATGCGCTTTACGTCACCATGCTGAATAATGGCCGTTGCATCATCTTCAGGCTTATTGTTTGGCGCAATGCGACCTTGTGTACGGTCTTTGGCATAATCTAGCGAATACTGATAGCCACGATAACCAATCATAGAAGCGCCAAAACCGACAGCGATACGTGCCTCATTCATCATCTTGAACATATAACGCAAGCCAAAATGCTCTTCGCCGATCAAATAACCATGACAATCGCCTTCGTCACCGAAGCTCAATGCTGTAGAAGTTGCACCTCTATAACCAAGTTTATGAATCAGTCCGGTCAGATGTACATCGTTACGCTCGCCAACAGACAAGTCAGCGTTCAAGCGATACTTAGGCACGGCAAATAAAGAGATACCTTTAACACCGCCTGGACCACCTGGCACTTTGGCCAGTACCAAATGCACGATATTGTCAGACAGCTCATGATCACCTGCTGAGATATAAATCTTGCTGCCTTTGACACGGTACGAGCCGTCATCTTGTTTTACGGCGATGGTTTTGATATCAGCAAGCGATGAACCTGCATGCGGCTCGGTCAGCGCCATGGTGCCAGTAAATTCACCTGTCAGCATGCGCGGCATAAAGGCGGCTTTGATATCATCACTAGCAAAATGCGAGATGACGTTGATTGCCGCAGTGGTCAGAAACGGATAGGCAGTCGTTGATGGATTGGCTGCCATAAAGTAGCCTGCCACAGCAGTCATAACCGTCTCAGGTAACTGCATGCCGCCGTCTTCAAAACTATAACGACCTGCGATAAAGCCAGACTCACGGAATGCATCAAAAGCGACTTTCACATCGTTTATCATGCTGACTTTTTTACCATCGAACTGCGGCTCGTTTTTATCTGCGATATGGTTGTGCGGTAAAAATAAATCTGTCGCAATCTTATTTGCTGTCTCTAATACAGCATCAAATGTCTCACGGCTATGTTCTGAGAACTTTGCGTGCTCGGTGAGTGATTCTGTGCCTAGCACATCATACAATTGGAAAGGTAATTCAAAATCGTTTAGGAGGGTATCTGCGGCCATAGTATTCTCGTTAACTGATTAAATGTGGTTATCAATTGATATTAGTCTAATTTGATACCTGTCCGTATTGTCATTTATGACATAATTATGGTCAAATAAGACACAACCAGAGTATCTAACCAGTTAAAATCAACTAAATAATGGCTATTTTGGTCAGTACAGCAAAGGAAACGAGTGACTTATGCCCTATTTCAAACCTTTTAAAATGATTATTCTTGGCTTCGACGGTGTACTTGGCAGTGTGCTCTCTGGCGCATTGGACTTGTTTTCATTCACAGGGGTTAGCTGGCAACGCTTTTCGAATGAGTCTGTAGAGCCACGATTTAATGTACAGATTGCAAGCTTGGGTGGCGGTGATATCAGGTGTAGTAATCGGTTAATCATGCAAGCCCACTGTGATATCCGAGACGTGACAGAGTGCGACTTATTGCTTGTGCCAACCATTGGCGATTCTATTGATAAGGTATTGAAGCAAAACAATGAGCTGCTGCCGCACCTAGTACGACTTGCGAATACCAAGGCCGATATAGCAAGCAATTGTAGCGGTGCATTTTTTTTGGCAAAGGCGGGATTATTAGATCATAAGATAGCCACTACACACTGGGGCTACGCCAATAAGTTTAAGGCAGACTTTCCACTCGTGGACTTACAAGAGAATCAGTTTGTGACTCACTCAAGAAGCGAGTCAACAAACCAGTCAGGCAATATATTTTGTGCAGCTGGTGGCAGCGCCTTTTATGATTTAGGGCTATTATTGATTGAGCGCTACTGCGGACGTGAGATCTCTACGCAAGTGGCAAAAACCCAAATTATTGATAGCAAAAGAGGTAGTCAAAATAGCTATACCAATGTGACCCTGCACAAGCCGCATTCCGACCATTTGATTAAACAAGTCCAAGAATATATCGAAGAGAACTTTCAACATTCTTTGCAGGTCAGTAGTTTAGCCGCTATGGTAAATATTACCCCGCGCACTTTAAACAGGCGCTTTCAGTCCTGCGTAGCAATGCGACCGATTGAGTATATTCAGGCCGTCAGAATTGAACAAGCCAAACGCTTACTTGAATTAGGCGATGTATCAATAAAATCGCTTGCCGATCAAGTAGGTTATGATGATATCTCTTCATTCACGCGTCTATTTAAACGTGCGACAGAGCTGACACCAAAAGAATATCAAGATAAGTTTTCGCGGTTGGCTATTTAAAAAGGACAGTGATTAACGTTTAATCATCTTGCCACAAGCCTTCTACTTGGATAGCATCAGCCTTGATGATTGGATAATCGGTAAACGCTAGCTGATACCCACCATCAGTATTAGGTATAAGCTGGCAAGTCGCTCCCAGCGGAAAACTGTATTTTTTGCCGATATGACCAAAAGGCATACCACTATATATTGGCAACCCTGTTAGTTCATGCAATTGGCGAATGACTGTGGCGACATCATAACGTTTATCATAGCTGTCCTCGCCCGTACCAGACAATGCCCCAAATACAATCGCTTGTTGATTTTTAAACACACCTGCGAGATATAAGTCATATAACATGCGCTCAATACGATACGCCTGCTCGCCGACATCTTCTAAAAACACAATACCACCATCGATACGTGGTAAATACTCACTACCTGCCAGCGCTGATACGACACTTAAGTTACCACCCCAAATCGTACCAGTTAACAGTTTGGGCTCACCCTTTGTCAGTATGGCAGGTAGCTGCTGACTGGTTAACGAAGCATCTTGTATACTGATAGTTAGATTGGGATTAGTCAGCACTTCAACAAACTGCTGACAGCTGACTTTATCAGGCGCAGTTTTACCAAACTCGCTATAGAGCATTGGCGCGGCAAGTGAGCTCATTGACCCTTTTGCCAATAGCGCACATTGGATAGCCGTCACATCACTAAAGCCTGCGAGTATCGTGCCACGCTCCTTCATAATGCGTCCTAGCGTCGCCCAGTCCACCATAGGCAATATACGCATGGCACCGTAACCACCGCGCACACCTAGCAGTAGTTTTGGCGCGGCTATTGCCCCAGTGGCAAGGTTTTGAAAATCGCTAGCACGCTGTGAGTCCGTTCCCGCAAAGCGTAAGTACTGACGATTGGTAATAGCAGGATTTTCTACTTTAAACCCTGCACAAGCCACCCGATCTAATGCCAACTGATTACGCTCATCATTACCACCAACGTTGGAGCTGGCAAAAAGTCGCGTCTCAATCGTAGGCGTGATACAACCTGTCTGCGTCAGCGATTCCTGTGACGTTTGTGCTAATGAGCGATTATCCAATAACGAAGTTGGTAGATCATCCTTGGTCAGCTGTGTACTATGATCAGAATCGATAGGACTGGCTGCAAGCGCTTGGGACATACCTTGGCTCGCTAATACTGCTGTGCCTGCACTCACACCGATTCGACGTAGAAACTGCCGACGGTTTAGCCCAGATGTTATTTCAGTTGCACGACTATTTTTATTATCTGTCCATGCCTGACGCTTAATCCCCATATCTTACTGCTACCTTATCGCTTTTATTTTTATGACTTGTGTTTTTAGACCTTGTGGCAGCATATTGTAGACGCTTTTCTGACACTGATGGTTGCCTAATCTTTACCGATATTTACTTTTTCGCTACTGAGACACACAATATAGGTCGATTAGATTTGTTACTGTAAATACAAATTCATTGCAAAAAATAAAAGGTAATAATTATGTTTAATAAAAAAACCGATAAAAACAAGTCACTTGACTCTAATTTAGAATACTTGCTGGGCAAAGAAGATAAGCTGAAAGAAAAGTTAGAAGATAGCGGCTACCTTGAACCGTTTAGTGATGATCTAATGCTATTTATGAGTCTTGTCAAAGACTATTATAAAGGTGACTACCGTAAGATTCCTTTTAAGACAATCTCAGCTGGCGTTATTGGTGCGCTCTATGTGCTAAATCCAATTGACCTCATTCCTGATTCTATTCCGTTTATCGGTCATATCGATGATGCGCTAGTACTTAAATTTTGTTTGAAGCAGGCCAGAAAAGATCTGCAAAAATACAAAGAATGGAAGCAGGAACAATCAGCTACTAAGGATAAGTTAGAATCTAACAATGATACGGATAAGACTGATAACGACAAGACTAGTCCTGATGAGAAAGACAGCGACGAGACTGGTACTAATCTGAAGAAAGCCTCGTGAAGATTAATACTTTCAGCTATTAAAAAAAGTGATTCATAATCACAGTATTAAAAAAGCCACGACCGCGAATTAATATTTCGGTCGTGGCTTTTGTTATTCACAATTCATTCAATACTGTATTTTAATCAGGCACTTCATAATTAGCTTTTTCTGGATTAAGACCAAACGAGTAGACGAATGTTGCAACGAGGCTATTGACAATAATGAAAGGTAGATCAATCGTAGCATGACCAAGTGCATAGCGACCAAGCAGCCAAGAGACGATCAACATGATAATAAGAAATGCACCCAAATATGCCAAAATCGCAGGGTGTTTTAAATTATAAGGCTGCTCAGGCGTCGGTTGTTTGTCTAATACATACGTCCTTACCGCCCAACCAGCTGCATAAGAGAACCCACCTAACACTACGTAACTGAAAAAATTCATATCGCTTAACTCTAATGGTATGACTGTTTATAACAAAATGCTGTTTATACAAATATCATCGACCAACAATGATATTTATAGTCGATACTTATTTAAATACTATCATCAATGCTTATTTAAATACTGTCATCAACATTATCGATAACAAGATTGGCATGTGGGTTGGCTAAAATATCAGTATTCACCTCATCACATTCCACGCGATAGATCGTGTTGGCGCCTCGGTAAATATAAGACAAGTACTCACTGTCTAAGAGCGGATCAATATTTGCGTAAGCTGGTTTGACATGAGCCAACACAAGCACTCGATCAGGACGACCAATAACCGCATCGACATTGTCTGGATCGATAGAGAAAAACTGCGGTATGTCGCTATTTTCAATCACTTCTAACGGCTCTGGAGTATCCCAGACGCGCTTAGCAGTGACGGGTTCTTTCATTTGCATTACCCAAGTGTCATTTTGTTGGCTGACTTTTATCTGAGCAGGCTCATCTTGACTCACCGTATAACAACCTTCAAAGACAGACAGATCTGCTGCAACTTCAGTATCTACTTGAGGGCTAGTATCATTACAAGCGCTCAGAAAAATCGCGCTGCTGGCAGTCACACTGAGCATCAAATAGGTCAGTCTCTTATTAAATAAATTCGAGCGTAAGGACATAATGGGGTTATCCTGCAATCATGCATTAAAAACTTTTATTAAGTGTACTATTGTCAAAAAACCATCAAATAGCAGATACGAAAAATGCGCTTGGGCGTCTTTGTAGCAAAGGCAGCTCTGTAACTAAAAACTAGAGCCTTTCAGAGAGCTTCGCTATTTTAACAGAAAACCAAGACGTTACTATTATGTTATAAGTTACCGTAAGGGTTTTATGACTTTGTGCGTCACGACTGCCCATATTTATGATAGATTTGCTATACTCACAACGTCATCATCATCGTTCGAATAGCGTAAACGAGATGCTCTAGTACTACCCTATGCTTACCACTTATCAGGTCCATACTCTTTTATGTCAGACAACCGTAATTCAATGCCAAACACTCATAAAGACAACGCGATTGATCCATTGGCTGCTAAAACAAATACCACTGTGGCCTATACTGATGGTGCTTGCAAAGGCAATCCTGGCTCTGGCGGCTGGGGCGCACACCTGATATTTAGTGATGGCAGCTCGCAAGATTTATACGGCGGCGACAAAGAAACTACCAATAACCGTATGGAACTAATGGGTGCGATACAAGCCCTGACCCATAGCCCGCATGAGCATACTCTTGAGATTTGGACTGACTCCAGTTATGTCAAAAAAGGCATCACTGAATGGATTGAGGGTTGGAAGAAAAAGGGCTGGAAAACTGCCAGTAAAAAGCCCGTCGCCAATCAAGACCTATGGCAACAATTGGATAAACTCTGCCAACAGCGTGATGTTAGCTGGCATTGGGTCAAGGGTCACGCTGGACATGCTGGTAATGAAAAAGCAGATGAGCTGGCAAACTTAGGTGTCACATCAAACAGCGGCCATTCAGCTATAGTCAGTGAAGCAGACATGACTAAAAAAAAAGACCACATAGCGACTGATATTAATCCTAACATTGATACTAATACTGACACTAACATTGATACCTTGCAAAACACGTCTAGCGCTGACTGGCTAAGTTTCGATCCATTGGGTCTAGATATGATGGACGATGAGTTTGATGAAGAGCTCTTAGAACCTGAGCCGCTAAAGGAAGATAGTCAGAGTGCTGCTGACAATCGTAATATGAATGAAAACATTGCTGTAGAATTTAGCAACCATCAAGACAATACATACAACCCGACGAGTACCAAAGCTATGCCAGATATTCAAACGCACCTAGATGATACCGTCGACAATGATATATTGCCAAGTGTAGAATCTGATGCCCCTAAGTTCGATGGGGATACTAGCCGTGCCAACCCATATTTTAAGCCGCTACTACCAAAGCCGATACACCGCCATGAAGCAGATCGGCAGCTTATCATGGATACAGAAACCACAGGGCTTGATGCACTAAAAGGCGATCGTATTATCGAGGTCGGTATTGTGGAGTTGGTCGGACGTAAGTTTACTGGTGAAAAGCTGCACGTTTATATCAATCCGCAGCGCGGTATGGATGATGAAGTCATTCGTATTCATGGTATCTCTGAAGCATTTTTGACCGACAAGCCGACCTTTGATCAAGTGGCTCAGTCTTTGTACGACTTTATGGATGGCGCTGAGATTATCGCTCATAACGCTACTTTTGATATGAACTTCTTAAATATGGAGTTTGCAAAAGTTGGTCTGAATGACTTTGCTAATCGAGTGCAAGTAACCGATTCACTGGCGATGGCCAAGCAGCAATACCCTGGGCAAAAAAACACGCTAGATGCCCTCGTGCGTCGCCTAGATGTTGGTAAGCAAGACCGTACTTTTCACGGAGCATTACTTGACTCAGAGATTCTAGCCGAAGTTTATTTGGCGATGACTGGCGGACAGGTCACGCTTGCCATCGAAGAGGATACAGATACCGATGGCGGACAAACCGCTCATGCAAGTTTCGCCAATTTAGCAAATTTATTACTGGCTTCAACATCGGATGAAACTGCTGACCAAAGCTGGTATGCCGCTTTGGCAGAAGATTATCCTGCCCTAAAAGCTAGCATGTAATTGTCATTTGAATTTTTATTGAACCGACATTTGTATAATTTAGTCTTGATTATTATGATAGAAAGCGTTAAAACATCACTAGCTAATACTTTCTGAATCAAATTTATAATATTGCTATTCTCATCAGTACATTATGGAAAAATACTTATGGACCAGTCTGCGCAAATGAAGCTAACCGCCCCAACGCTTAGTGTTACTGATTTTAACCTACCATCACTCCATTTACTGCATGATGAGGTTATAGCAACGCTTAAGGATACCGAGATTCATCTAGGCGAGTTCAATGATGATAGTAGCCAAGCTCCTTTGTTGTCAGATTCTATCGAAGTATTAAAGCAGCTTTCTTGTATTTTTAAACTGATTTCTTTGGTCGGTGCAGAAGCATTGAATGATGCCATTGTTGGTGGTCTACAGAGACTTTATGACAATGGTGATAACAACGATACCGACTTGATCATGGATCTATCAGAAGCCATCATGACCTTAGATCGTTATGTCGAGTTTGTCCTCTTGACTGAATCGGTAGAGCCTACTCTACTCATACCTGTCATTAACAAGCTTAATGCACATAGTCAAAAACTTCCTATTACAGCAGACTATTTTTCTGCATTTGGCAGCAGTAGTGTCATCATCGCCAATCCTGAACAAAACTTTGAATCTCTAAGCACGCTTAATCTAGACACAGAGCTGCTGACCAACGCGTATCGTAGTGGCCTTGCGGTTGCACTACTCAATCAAGATGGCAACATTGACTCAGCAGATCAGCAAAAGCTTGATGCCATGAGTGCAGCCTGTGCATTAATCGCGTCAAATACTGATAGCTTATTTTGGCAAGCGGCGACTGCTGCCGTGACTGATATCGCAGCAGTATTACCATTAAACTTGAGTCAAAAACACACACTTATCTATTTAGAGCAGCAATTTCAAAGCTATTTACCAGTCATGGATACCCGCTTTGCAGATTTAGTGAGCTTTGCCTGTCAACGTGATAACGAGCAAGCGCATCAACTACGTGAACAGTATGCCAGTAACCATTTAGAAGGTGCTCAGCTAGAACAAATGAAGCGCTTTTTATTCGGTCCTAACCGCGAACTTACCGATACGTTGAACACAATTATTCAAAATCAGATCAATAGTATTAAAGAACACGTCGATAGTTATGCACGTGGCGATTCAATCAACCCTATTGATATGCAGACCGCGCAAATTATCGAAGAGCTGACTGAGCTTAGTTCAGCATTACGTTTATTAGGTCTGTCCAACGCAGCCAATAGTCTTAGCGAAGCAGCAGAAGCTGTGAGCCATTGGCAAGCACCTTCCCCTGACGATTTTGATCATTTGCTACTAGCGTTAATGCATGCAGAGAACGCCGCCATTGCCATGGCAGAGATGCATACACCAGGGGCAATCTATCTGCCACTGAATAACCCGCATATCTCATTGCATCAGCTTAATACGGCTAATGATACCTTGATACAAGAAAGCCGAACTGCTATTGCTAGTGCCGAGCAAGCCATCAATGATTATTTGGCGGAGCCTGAGCGCGATATGCTCAATATCCAAAATATTCCTGGGATGATGCGTCAAGTAGCAGGCGCAGTACGCTTCTTACAACTGCCCACACCTGCCAGCATGCTGAGTCAGCTAGCCAACTACATTGAAAAGCGTATCGAAGGCGGACGACGTATCGAAGACAGTATGTTAGCCTGCATCGCTGATGTTATCATGGCGGTCGATCATCACTTAGATGGTTTTGAGAATAATCGCCCTGTCAGCAAACAAGCGCTTGATGTGGGGCAGCAAAGCTTAAGCCACCTACTTGCTGCTTAACTTTTCTTATTGTCATGGCATGGTTATTATCTCTTAGCCATGACATCTCATTTACGTATAGATAATTCAAGATAATGTAGGTACGAGTCAGGCACGTGAAAGCGCTACAGTCATTAGGTTAAACTAGCCTGGTCATGAGGCTGAACCAGCCTGACAACATGTATAGATATCTGGGTATCTGGTTTACATAGAATTGATGATATTTTACTCTAAAACAGTCTGTGTCTACGTCGATGCGGACTTACTTTATAATGTTTGGAATTTTATATGGCCCATGCTTTTGTATTAAGTGATGATAGTATCTTATGCCGTCAAATGCCAGATGGTTGGTGGCCTTTGCAAGTTCAGCTATCGCCCGATAGTAATGACTTAAGCGAGCAAGCTTATCAGGTTGGTCACGTAACGCTGCACGAGAGCCTAGCACCAAATCATTGGTTATCAGACGACAGCACTGGTAACGATGCAGATGATACGGTTGATGCCAATATGGCTCATAGCTTTACCGCTCATGCCACGAGCGCCATGACTTATGACTATGCAGTTGCTCATAACATGACGCTACCAATTATTGCTGAAAGCAGTGGTAACACTTTTGTTCCTTATCGAAAACTAATGACTCATTTGCCAGTCGCTTTGTCAGATCAGATTAGCCAAGCAATACAACTATTAAGCTGGCAAGCAGATACGCAGTTTTGTAGTCGCTGTGCTAGTCCTACTGTACATGCTGACCAAGGCGAACGTGCCATGGTTTGTCCAATATGTCGATTGCGCCAATACCCTCGCGTACAACCTTGCGTCATCACTGCTATTACTCGGTCAAATCCAGTGACGGGTGAGATGCAAATCTTACTGGCTCACCATCACCGTCATGGACAGCAAAACCTGCCGCCAATGTATGGTTTGATCGCAGGGTTTGTAGAAGTTGGAGAGAGTCTGGAGCATGCCGTAGTACGTGAAGTCGCAGAAGAGGTCAATATCAGCGTAACAGATATCCGCTATGTGAGCAGTCAGCCATGGCCATTTCCCTCTAACTTAATGCTTGGTTTTCGTGCTTCGTATGCCAATGGCGATATTATCTTGCAAGAAGATGAGCTAGCACATGCTGACTTCTTTGATCTCTCAAACCTGCCCAGAATTCCGCCAAAGGGTAGTATCGCTCGCGATTTGATTGACCAAGTGGCCAAAGAACAAAATATAGACTTATAATCGGCACTTATCTATAAGCAACACATTACGCTATAGTATTGTATTTTCAATCTCATCTCTTTAAAATCGCTGCTTCTGTGATAAGCGTTTTACTTCGAACTTCATTTTAATAAGTAAGACGCCAACATGAGCAGTAAAACGCTGACAGAGCAGATGCTCTTATAGATACTGTTTTACAAAGACCGCTTTCTCAACCTTTTATCTCTATTTATACTAATACCTATTCTTACGACTGGTATTAAGGTCCTTAATTAAATGCAAAGTAGCACCAATATACGCTTAGTTAATCTACCTATCTTATTTGATACATTACACATTGATACTTTGCCCGCTGACATACAGGCAAAAATTGCACGTGTGGATGCTTGTTTGCCACAGACGCAATGCGGACTATGTGAGCATCCAGATGGTTGCCTGCCATATGCCGCTGCGATTGTATTAGATGGCGAGCCGTATAATAAATGTGTGCCTGGTGGTCAGCCTGTCACCAATGCGATTGCTCAGACTCTCGATATAGATACTCCTAACACTACGCTGACGGCAGTGCCTTCACAGTGGCCAATAGATGCCACCTCTGCACGTCCGACCGAGGTTCGTGCAGTTATCCGTGAAGATGACTGTATCGGCTGCACCAAATGCATTCCTGCTTGCCCAGTCGATGCTATCGTTGGTACTGGCAAACATATGCATACGATTTTTACAGATTTGTGCACGGGCTGTGAGCTATGTATCGCGCCCTGCCCTGTTGATTGCATTGACTTAGTTACGATTGAGCGAGAAATATCTGAGCCTGAGCGAATAGCAGAGCAAGAGGATTTGAGACAACGCTACCATACCCATTTGAAACGTGTCACAGAACAGCTTGCTGATACGAGCAATAGTAGACCTGTCGTTAGTATGGTAGAGGCTAAGCTCAATAATGCAGCAAGTCAGTCTCTAAACATCAGTGAGTCACAAGCAAAAAACACCATTGCAGCTGCCAAGCTCCGTACCAAAATCAAAAAACTGGAAAAGCAATTGAGTGTTCGTGCAAACGATAAGAAACAAGCAGAGCTTGAATCCTTACAAGCCGAGCTTGAGTCATTGCAAGTAGCGTTATAACGGTAATAGCTGATTACGCAATTAATGCGTTAATAAATTGATACTTTAATCATTAACATGAATGCTAGCGCTAGCATATAATTTGGCACAATCATTCATCAAAATAATAGTCAAAATGCCATGAGTAAAACGGTCAAACATAAAACAGCTGACACGCCGCCCTCTAGACGAATGCCCAATCGTGACGTGCGTCCCTTCTTTGAAAAACTGGCAGCGACTATTGATGAACCTGTCACCGAACTCAATTATGACAGTAATTTTGAGTTACTTATTGCCGTAATTCTGTCTGCACAAGCGACTGATATCAGTGTCAATATTGCTACCAAGCAATTGTACCCTGTAGCCAATACACCTGAGGCAATACTGGCACTAGGCGAAAACGGTCTCAAATCCTATATCAAAAACATTGGTTTATATAATACCAAAGCAAAAAACGTCATTAAAACCTGCCATGATTTGATTGAGAAATTTGATAGCACTGTTCCTGATAACCGCAAAGATTTAGAGTCACTGGCAGGTGTCGGCCGCAAAACTGCCAATGTCGTGTTGAATACAGCCTTTGGCCAGCCGACCATGGCCGTTGACACGCATATCTTTCGGGTGGGTAATCGTACTGGGCTTGCTACTGGCAAAACCGTACTCATCGTCGAAAAAAAGCTGGTCGAGCGTATCCCAGAAGACTTCATTGTAGACGCCCATCATTATCTTATCTTACACGGCCGCTATACCTGTCAGGCACGTACACCCAAATGCGGCGCTTGCCCTGTCTATGAAGAATGCATGTTTAAAGATAAAGCTGCATTTTTAGAGTTGTAACGTCTTGTTCATTTCAAGCAGATGCTACTACAGCCAATTACTCAGCTAGATAAACCGCTATCCAGTAACCACCTTTGATTGCCGTGAACTGCTTGTTGAGCATTTCTTATAGTAGAGCAAGTGTTGCTCACTAGAGTTTTATAACGTTTCAAGGTAGAATAACCCTATTTTGCGTTAAGAGATTTTGGCCATTACCCTGCTTCTGATAAGGCAATCTGCACATTAGCGTTGTCTATTAGGGCAAGTACTGACCCAACTCGTTACCGCCAAGACCATATCAGAGCGAGGCAGTATCATTTTATATATTGATTAAATGATAGTCCGCTCACCCTTTGGTCATATTTATTAGCAAAGATTTTAGTCAAAACCGATTTTAAATTGAGAAATACCGATTATCTGCCGCGTAAATGCGTGGTCAAAATTAATTAGAGCAGCACCCAGATGTGCTGCTTTTCCTACCCTTATTGATTCAATTAAGCGATCCCATTATGCGTGAATACAACTTATTTACCTCAGAATCTGTGAGCGAAGGCCATCCTGACAAAATGGCTGATCAAATATCAGACGCTATCCTTGACGCTATCTTACGTGAAGATCTGCACGCACGTGTGGCATGCGAAACCTTAGTAAAAACAGGCGCAGTCATACTTGCAGGTGAAATCACCACAACGGCAAATATCGATTTAGAGCGTCTGGTGCGTGACACCGTAAATGGCATTGGCTATCACCATTCAGACTTAGGTTTTGATGGTGAGACTTGCGCAGTGATTAACATGCTCGGCAAGCAATCTCCTGAAATCGCGCAAGGTGTCGATCGTAGCGATCCTGAAGAGCAAGGTGCAGGTGACCAAGGCTTAATGTTTGGTTATGCAAGTAATGAGACCGAAGTACTGATGCCAGCGCCTATCGAGTATGCTCATCGTTTGATGGAGCGTCAGTCGGAGCTGCGCCGCGCAGGTGAGTTGCCATGGTTGCGTCCAGATGCCAAAGCGCAGGTAACTTTGAAGTATGACGGCAATCGTCCTGTCGCCATCGATGCTGTTGTATTATCAACACAGCATGATCCAAGCATCTCGCAGTCAGATCTGCAAGAAGCCGTGATGGAATCTATCATCAAGCAAGTGCTACCAGCTGATTTGCTACACGCTGGCACACGCTATCATATCAACCCAACTGGTAAATTTGTGATTGGTGGTCCTGTTGGTGATGCTGGTCTGACTGGTCGTAAAATTATTGTTGATACTTACGGCGGGATGGCACGTCATGGTGGCGGTGCGTTCAGTGGTAAAGATCCTTCAAAAGTCGATCGTAGTGCTGCTTACGCGGTACGTTATGTTGCCAAAAACATCGTAGCAGCAGGATTAGCTGAGCGCTGTGAAGTACAGGTCAGCTATGCGATTGGTGTCGCTGAGCCGACTTCTATCTCTGTTAATACCTTTGGTACTAGCAAAATCAGCAACGATGAAATCATCCGCTTGATTCGTACGCACTTTGACCTACGTCCTTACGGCATTACCCGTATGTTGAACTTACTACAGCCAATGTATCAGCAGACTGCTACCTTTGGACACTTTGGTCGTCCAGGTTCAGAGACTGCCTTTACGTGGGAAAAAACAGACAAAGCTGATATCTTAAAAGCAGACGCTGGTTTATAAGAGTCACTACTTTAAAACGTTTACCAACCATTTTTATATACTAAAAACTACTGACACTTATTATTAGGAGTTGCTTATGTCTCAAGACAATATTCAAGACCAAAACGCTGACGCTAACATCGAAATCACCCCTGAAATGCAGGCATTCTATCAACGTGCTGACGCTATCATCGGTATCGCCAACAGCCAGCTAGGCCCTGAAGCACATTCAGGTCAAGTAGGTGCTTCTTTATTGTATGCTGCAGCACGCTATAGCGCGTCAGTTGCCTCTATCGGATTCGTCAAAGGCGATGATTTCGCCAAAGAAAAAGACGATATTGTCGAGTTTTATGTCAAACAGTATCGCCAAATGCTGAGCGATAATTTAACGGATTATGCTCAAAACTTTGACAAGTATGTGCAGCTAAATCAAGACAACAAACCAGCTGAATAAGCGAATTTCGTCAGTCTAGATGTCTTTGATTTAGACATGCTGTCATAAAATCAGTATTTGATGGTAGAAAATAAAACCCCAAACTCAATTGAGCTTGGGGTTTTTTGTATGGTGTTTAAGTAGATAGCTACTGACAAATGAGCTACCATAAATGCTTAAGCGTTTATCATCAGTAGGCAAATCCATCATCGATAACAGGACGCTATCGAATATTATTAATAAGGACATTTCTTATGAAACAAACTCTATCCAATCGCCGATTTTCCACAATTAATCAAGCTTCGTTCAAATCATCATCACTTATATTGATATTAGTTCTAGCCTTAACTGGCTGTAGCTCTATGTCTGATGTAGGCACGTCTGGTCAAACGCCTACCCCATCCAGTCCTGATATCAGTCAGCAATTTGAAGGTGCTCTTACTCAATGCCCGCCTGCTAACCCTGCCAATAATATCTGTACGGCACAATATGAACCAGTCTGTGTAAAGACGAAAGTTGGATCAGTGATCAGCTACCGAACGGCTAGTAATGCCTGCTCAGCCTGTAATATTCCTGAAGCTATCGGTTATACAAAAGGCGAATGTAGCTAATCTATAAAGTGGTTGTATCGAGATCTGCTGTACTGAAAGCTGCTGTATTGAAAGGTTTTTTATTAAAAATATTGAAAATTTATAAAAATACCCAGCCTATGACAAGCTGGGTATTTTTGTAGCCAGAAAATAAACTCTAAAGCTTAAGCATCTTTCTCAAGTGCTGGTGGGCCTTTTAGTAACTCTTCATCACGGAATTCATTAGCTGAGTTATGCTCTGCTGACTCTTCTGTGGTGAACCATTGCTGATTACGATACAGTATCAAACGATCTCGACTGAGACCACGCAATAGAGAGTACATCATCACGACGATCACAATAGCAAAAGGAAAGCCTGAGACAATCGATGCCGCTTGTAATGCACTCAAACCACCTGCTGCTAGCAATACAGCAGCGATAACGCCTTCAGAACCTGCCCAAAATAAGCGCTGGATCTTTGGCGGATTGGTATCACCACCTGATGTCAGCATATCGATGACAAAACTGGCTGAATCTGACGAGGTAACAAACCATAATACAATCATCACCACGATGAGCAAGTTGACCGCACCTGTTAATGGATAAGACTCCATCAATTTAAAGATAGCGCTACCCGTATCGGCTTTGACCGCTTCGAGCAGACCTGGGCTAACTATGTTAGGGTCTGCTGCTGCTACCAACTCCATATTTACCGCAGAACCACCAAAAGCAGTAAACCACAGGAACAATATCGTGATAGGAATTAACAGTACGCCTAATATAAACTCACGGATAGTACGACCACGAGAGATACGTGCAACGAATACCCCAACGAATGGAGACCAGCTAATCCACCATGCCCAATAGAAAATCGTCCAAGAGGCTTGCCAGTTTTCTTCGCCTCTATAAGACTCTGTCCATAGACCTAACGGCACGATTTGATGCAAATAGTTACCGATGTTTTCTACAAAGCTGTTAAAGATAAACTGCGTAGGTCCAAAGATAATCACAAAACTTAGCAATATCACAGTGAACAATATATTGGTATCACTTAGACGCTTGATGCCTTTATCCAATCCCATAAACAGAGATAGCCCTGCTAGCATGGTGATAAGGCCAATCAAAATAATCTGCACCGTAATATTATTGGGTATACCAAATAACGTCTCAAGGCCTGAGTTAATCTGCAAGACGCCAAGACCTAACGTGGTCACTACCCCAAACATCGTACCAAATACGGCAAGCGTATCTACCGTATGTCCCCAACCGCCGTAGATCTTTTTACCCAATATTGGATAAAGTGTCGAACGGATAGCCAGTGGTAAACCTACTCGATAATGAAAATATGCGAGCGATAACGCAACCATGCCATATAGCGCCCATACATGTAGACCATAATGTAGGAATGAGATATTCATCGCTTGTTTGGCAGCGGCAACTGTCTCCGCCTCGCCTAATGGTGGTGCCATGAAGTGATACAACGGCTCAGCGGTTCCCCAATAAAGCAGCCCGATACCGATACCTGCTGAAAACAGCATACCAATCCAAGAAACCATATTGTATTCTGGCCTCTCATTCTGATGGCCGAGTCTGATATCGCCGTAGCGGCTAAATATCATATAAATACTCATGACCAATGTTAAATTGACCACGACAATAAAGAACCAGCCAAAGCGTAAAGAGACAAATGCTTTTGCTTGGTTAAATACTACTTCTGCTTGTTCATTGAATAAAGCGCCAAAAATAATGAACGCTAGTATCAAGATTGCTGAAGTCAAAAATACAGGTTTACTTACCCGCGGAAAAGGGCCTAATCGGCCAACTTTTACATGATCCATAGGTATATCCCCAAAAAAGTGCGTAACCATACCAAGGTATGAACGAATTATCAAATATAACACCTTGTAAATACTACCGAATGTATAGAAATAGTAGTAACATTTCGGTAATAATTTTCAACAATCTGAATTTTTCCTGAATAGATTTAAATATCTTTACCCAATAAAGAAGCCCCAATTTAAAAATAAATTGGGGCTTCTTCTATTAAAAGCTTAAGTAGCTGTCTTGATGCTATCTACTTCTTAGTCACCTTTAACAATTTTAGGTGGCCCTTTTAGTAAATGCTCATCGACGAACTCATCTGCAGAGTTATGATCTGCCGACTCATCTGTGATAAAGCTTTGCTGCGCTCGATATAGAATCAAACGGTCACGGCTAAGTCCTCGCAACAACGCATACATTATGACAAAAACCACTAAAGCAAATGGCAATCCTGCTACGATGGCAGCTGCCTGCAAAGCAGACAATCCACCAGCCGCTAACAATATAGCAGCGATAACGCCTTCTGTGGTTGCCCAAAACAAACGCTGAATCTTTGGTGGATTGGTATCGCCACCAGCGGTCAGCATATCAATCACAAAACTGGCCGAATCTGACGAAGTCACAAACCAAAGCATAATCATGACAACAATCATTAACGTAATCGGTTTGGCTAGTGGGTAGTACTCAACCAGCTTAAAGATTGCGCTACCCGTGTCTGCTTGTACTGCTTCAACCAACCCTGGGCTAATACCTGTCACAGCAGAGGCAAGCTCCATGTGAATCGCTACGCCACCAAAGGTCGTGAACCAAAAGAACAAGATAAGCATAGGGATTAATAGCACCCCAAACGTAAACTCACGGATGGTACGGCCACGAGAGATACGGGCAATAAAGATACCAACGAATGGTGCCCAGCTCACCCACCATGCCCAATAAAATATCGTCCAAGCGCTTTGCCAATCTGTTCCACTATAAGACTCGCCCCACGTACCCAAAGGGACGAGTACGGTCAGATAGTTGCCGATATTTTCGATAAAGCTATCAAAGATAAAGAGCGTTGGCCCTAAAGCCACCATGAATACCAATAAAACGATTGTAAAACCTATATTGATATCACTAAGGCGCTTAATACCTTTATCCAGACCCATCATAACGGAAGCGGCTGCAAGCGCTGTGATGAAAGCTATCAAACCGAACTGTACAGTGAGACTATTCGGCATGCCAAATAGTTTCTCAAGTCCCGCATTGATCTGCATCACTCCAAGCCCGAGTGAGGTGACCACACCAAACATCGTACCGAACACGGCCAAGATATCGACCGTATGCCCCCAGCGACCATAGATTCTTTTGCCGAGCAAAGGATACAAAGTTGAGCGAATCGATAAAGGCAAACCGCGACGAAAATGAAAATACGCTAACGACAGTGCCACAATCGTATAGATGCCCCAAGCGTGTAGACCCCAATGCATAAATGAGATATTCATCGCTTGCTTTGCGGCTTCAACCGTTTCGGCCTCGCCCATTGGTGGTGCCATAAAGTGATACAACGGCTCCGCTGTACCCCAATAAACCAGACCAATACCAATACCCGCAGAGAACAACATGCCAATCCAAGAAAACAGATTGTACTGCGGTCGCTCCGTTTGATTGCCTAAACGAATATCACCATAGCGACTCATTCCTAAGTAAATGCAAAGCCCGAGCGCTGTATTCACTAAGATAATAAATAACCAACCGAACTTATCGGTAATAAAATTCTGTAAAAAACTAAAAACTGCCCCTGCTGTTTCAGTGAAAAGCGCACCGAAAATAATAAATCCAACGATCAACAGTGACGATGTAATAAACACAGGTTTACTCACCCGTGGAAAAGGTCCTAATCTGCCTACTTTTACTTCTTCCATGTGCAAGTCTCAAAACTTAAGGAATATTACCTTAACAAAATAGGCTTTAACTATCAATCAATTACAAAATAAAACTTGATAAAACCTTTAACTTATTCTAATAAGATTGATAGTTTTTTTAAAATGTCTACATAAATACAGATGTAAAAGCAGCTTTATCATGATGTTACTTAGGCAATAATCTGAGTAATCGTCCACCATCACCATCTTCCAATGCCCAGACCTGCCCATCAACAGCCAGTACGCTGCGGACACGCTCACCCATGTCATAACGATAGCGTTCAGTAGCACTATCATCTTCATCGATACTTACGACAATAAGCGCTTTTGAAGATAAACCACTGATTAAAAAATCGCCTTGTAATGCTGGAAAGTCATTGTGGCTACCAGCCGTATATAAACTCAGTGATGACGGTGAAATAACGGGCGTCCATGTGATTTTGGGCATTTCAAAATCAGGACGAGTGTCGTGATCTGGGATTGGTGTGCCTGAATAATTACGACCATTTGATACAATCGGCCAGCCGTAGTTTTTGCCTTTTTTAATCAGATTAAATTCATCACCGCCCTTTGGCCCCATCTCGTTTGCCCAAAGCCTGCCGCTTTCATCAAATCTTATGCCGAGCACATTGCGATTGCCCATTGTCCAAAACTGAGAGGCAATGTCATTGCTATCATTGACAAATGGATTGTCCTTTGGAACCGAGCCGTCAGCATACAATCTAATAATCTTACCTAGATTCATGCTCATATTTTGTGCAGGCTCTTTTTTCTGGCGTTCTCCTGAGCTTATATATAGATACTGTCCATCAGGTGAAAACAATAAGCGATGGCTATAGTGACCTTGCCCCGTGACTTTCGGAGACTGTTGCCAGATAGGCGTGATATCTTGCAACGTAGGTGTGGCTGTCTCTAATCCTGAGAGTGTCGCTTTGATCACTTTAGCACCAAATTTATTGCTATCATTTCCTGTTCCTGCTTCTACATAGCTGATATATACAGCATTCGAAGTCGCAAAATTTGGCGCTAATATAATATCTCCCAAACCACCTTGACCACCGTAGGCCACTTTAGGGATGCCTGCGACTTGTGTTTTGCTACCCGTCGCCGTATCTACAATGAACAGCTCCCCTGTTTTTTGTGTCACCAATAGTTTGGGCGCTTTGCCATCTGTACTGGGTAATGCTGTCATGGCCCAAGGCTCATCAAAGGTAGCGATTGCCTTAGTGGTAAAGTCAGGCTTGCTAGTATCTTTTTGTGTGGCGGTTTGAGCATCGTTATCTGAAGTGGAAACTTCTTTAGACTCCGTTGCGGTACTTTTGTTATTGCTAGGACTTACTGTAGAAGGGTTAGAGCACGCGGCAGTGCTAAACAGCAATGCTGCAATAATTAGCGGCGAAGTTAAGGGTATATTTATACGTTCGATATGGGCTGTCATCATTCTGTTTCTCCATTCAATTGATACTTATACTATTAGTCTTTGATTTAGTTATAGCATAGTCCTGAGACTTAAGAGATATCGAAATGGTAAAAAAACAGTAACGTAAAACGCGCCTTATAAATAAAAACCCCTTACCTACAATTGTAGATAAGGGGTTTGTTTTAAACGTACAGTTGGATTACAAAGACGTCAAGAATAAGCTGATTAGCTCATTCTAAGCTTATCAAAAGTTAGCTTGTCATCGGCACCTACATCGACTTTGATAATATCACCAGCGACAAAATCACCTGCTAATAGCTTTAATGACAATGGGTTTTCGATCTCTTGTTGAATGGCACGCTTCAAAGGACGGGCACCATAAACAGGGTCATAACCCACGGCAACCAATTTATTCATCGCATCGGCTGACAGCTCAATATCCATCTCACGCTCTTGGATACGCTGACGCAATCGATCCAATTGAATATCCGCAATACCTGCCATCTGCGACATACCAAGCGGATGGAAGACTACGATTTCATCAATACGGTTGACGAACTCTGGACGGAAATGCTGCCCAACAGAATCCATTACTTCTGCCTTGATATCCTCATAGCTTTCGCCAACCATCTCTTGAATTTTATGCGAACCCAAGTTACTGGTCATGATAATCACAGTGTTTTTGAAATCTACCACCCGACCTTGCGAATCGGTTAAACGGCCATCGTCCAATACTTGCAATAAGATGTTGAACACATCAGGATGCGCCTTCTCTACTTCATCGAACAATATGACGCTGTATGGCTTACGGCGTACCGCTTCTGTCAACGTACCGCCTTCTTCATAACCGACATAACCTGGAGGCGCGCCTACCAAACGGCTGACACTGTGTTTTTCCATATACTCACTCATGTCGATACGTACGATCGCATCTTCAGAGTCAAACAAGAAGTTTGCTAGTGATTTGGTCAGCTCAGTTTTACCAACACCAGTAGGTCCCAAGAATAAGAACGAACCAGAAGGACGATTTGGATCAGATAAGCCTGCACGGCTACGACGTACCGCATTGGCCACCGATTCGATCGCTTCGTTTTGACCAATGACACGCTCATGGAGCTTTTCTTCCATTGCGATCATCTTATCACGCTCGCCTTGCATCATTTTGCTAACTGGAATACCCGTCGCTGCCGCCACCACTTCGGCGATTTCATTGTCGGTGACCTTGTTACGTAGCAATTTGACACCGCTACCTTCACCTGTCTGCTCTTTTTGCTCTGCCAAGTCAGACTCATGAATACGACGTTCTAACTGCGGAATGGTTTCGTATTGCAGCTTACTCATGGTCTCATAATCGCCTTCGCGGCTGGCTTTGTCATACGCGATACGGGCTTTATCTAGCTCATCTTTTAGCTGTTGACTGCCTTTGACCAATGCTTTCTCTGCCTGCCAAACCTCATTGAGATCAGCATACTCTTTTTCCAATTCAGCTATTTGTGCATCGAGCACTTTACGCTCGGCTTGCGCGCCAGCATCCTCTTCATTTTTGAGCACTTCACGCTGCATTTTTAATTGAATCAAACGGCTATCAAGCTTACCTAAGGATTCAGGCTTGCTATCCATTTCCATGCGCAGACGACTGGCCGCTTCATCAATTAAATCAATCGCTTTATCTGGTAGCTTACGATCAGTAATATAGCGATGACTCATGCGCGCAGCAGCGATAATGGCGCTATCTTGAATATCGACGCCATGATGCAGCTCGTAACGCTCTTTTAGACCCCGTAATATCGCAATGGTATCTTCGACCGTTGGCTCATCGACCAGTACTTTTTGGAAGCGACGTTCAAGCGCTGCATCTTTTTCAATATACTTGCGATATTCATCTAGCGTCGTCGCTCCGACACAATGCAACTCACCGCGTGCCAATGCAGGTTTTAGCATATTACCCGCATCCATCGCACCTTCAGACTTGCCTGCACCAACCATCGTATGCAGCTCATCGATGAACAGAATGACATTGCCTTCTTGTTTGGCCAAGTCGCTCAATACGCTTTTGAGACGCTCTTCGAACTCACCGCGGAATTTTGCCCCAGCGATTAGCGCGCCCAAGTCTAATGACAACACTTCTTTACGGCGCAGACCTTCTGGTACGTCGCCATTGATGATTTTTTGTGCCAAGCCTTCTACGATGGCTGTTTTACCAACGCCCGGCTCACCGATGAGCACAGGGTTGTTTTTGGTACGGCGCGACAGCACCTGAATGGTACGGCGAATTTCTTCGTCACGGCCAATGACTGGATCTAGTTTGCCAAGCTCTGCTTGCTCAGTCAGATTAATCGTGTATTTGTTGAGTGCATCACGCTGATCTTCAGCGTTTTGGTTATTGACGGTATCATCACCGCGCAGCTGCTCAATGACCGCTTTTAGTTTGCTAGCCGTCACGCCGGCACTTTCAAATATCTTTTTGGTTTCGCCCTGCTCAGCGAGTGCCAACATCACCCATTCCGTCGCGATAAAATCATCGCCTTCTTTTTGCGCCTGACGATCGGCCAAGTTCAATATTTTGACCGAGTTTGGGTTTAGGTTAACGTCACCTGTCGGCTCCGAAATGGTCGCTTGATTATCCAATGCTTTGGCAACGCCATTTTTTAACGCTGGAATAGAAGCACCTGCTTGTTGGCAAATAGATAAATTAGATTCATCTTGTAGCAGTACGGCAAGCAAATGTACAGGATCAATGCCCGTGTGGTCGCGACCTAACGCTAGGCTCTGTGCTTCTTGAATGGCGGACTGCAATTTTTGAGTAAACTTTTCAAATCTCATGTTTATATCCTTTTATAATTAGTATTTTCAGTGAGTCTTCTAAGGATTATCTTAGTCTAGTGCCCACTGTTATCTGTCACTTATATAAGGTATATATACACCTATTTCAAGACAATTACCAAATAAAACCTTACTTAAAGCAATGATATTGATTATTAATAATATTTAAACGGGTTATTAATACCAGTTAAATATAGTTAGTAGGCAGGAAACGCCATTTTATTGATGTAAATTAAAGAGAAATTTACGTTGAATACGGTAATAAGCAATGGACTTATTGAGCATAGACCCAATCATAATCCGACTATGCTACTCCACAATTTCGATAGGAGTACCAAGTATCACCGCTGCCATAATTTCATCCATCTCGTCATTGGTGACAGCGATACAACCATCGGTCCAATCTCGCCTTTGATTCAACCAGCCCAAATGTCCAAAGCCATTCATTTGCCCATGAATCATGATATCGCCACCCGGATTGACCCCTAATGAATTCGCTCGTGCCTTGTCTTCATCATTTGGATAGCTAATATGGATAGAACGATGCGCAATAGATTTCTCATTTTTATAATCTAAGGTATAAATTCCAACGGGCGTACGCTGATCGCCTTCTTGTTGCTTATGTCCCGATGGACTACCCCCTAGCGCAATACGATACGACCTAATGATTTTACCATCGCTCATCAGTTTTAAAATACGATCTGATTTATCGACGAAGACTCGATCAATGACTGACGACGCAGGAATGAGGTTTTTGGGTTTTGAGATGCTTTTGACATAAGCAATAGCGCTGGTGCTGACAATGGCAGCAAGACTAAGACCAATGATAACGGGCAACCAAGGCGTCCGCTGCTCATTTGATGAGTAATATTTTTTACAAAAAAATGGCATAGACTCTGTTTCCCATAATTAATTTTTTGTCATTAATCATATGTATCAAAGCACTATGCCAGATTCTGTAGATACGTTTTGTGCAAAAGTGATGAATCACTCACTAGACTGCTACACCATGCGAATCGCACCATCTAAGCGAATGACTTCACCATTTAGATAAGCATTATCGATGATATGAGTGACCAATTTGGCAAACTCATTGGGTGCGCCCAAACGTTTAGGATATGGCACACCTGCCTCTAGCTGCTCGCGGGCTTTTTCTGGGATAGATTCCATCATCGGCGTAGCAAAGACACCTGGTGCGATGGTCATCACGCGAATACCATGACGTGCCAGCTCACGAGCAAGCGGTAAGGTCAGACCAACCACACCTGCTTTAGACGATGAATAGCTTGCTTGTCCTACTTGACCGTCAAAGGCTGCGATAGATGCTGTATTAATAATAATACCTTGATCTGCATTCTTTTCTACATGCTCGCCTGCATTGCTATCACTAGCTATGCGCTTGGCAATGCTAGCAGCTACCAAACGAGCGACGTTGAATGAACCGACCAGATTGATATTGACCCCGCGGCTAAATGCCTCAAGGTCTGCCGGATTGTTATCGCGATCTAGCAGTTTTTGTACCACTACGATACCAGCACAGTTGATTGAACCTTGCAAACCACCGAAAGCTGACTCTGCCATTTCGACCGCTGATTGTACTTCATCGCCATTAGTTATATCACAGCGTACAAAGCGCGCATTATCACCTAACTCAGCGACTAATGCTTGCCCAGCAGATTCATTTAAATCAGCAATAACGACGTTACCACCTTGCTCTACAATCGCCCGAGCCACTGACTCTCCCAAACCTGATGCACCGCCTGTGACCAAAAAGCTGTTTTCTTTAACTTGCATGATTATTCCTTTAAATTTTTACTTTTTATTAGATGTTTTTCTATTGAATGTATAGACGCTTTACTAACTCATTTATGCAGCAGACAGACTACGCAGCAAAAAGCGTTGAATCTTACCACTTGGCGTTTTTGGTAACTCGGTCACAAACTCAACCTCACGCGGATAGGCATGAGTGGATAGGCGTTTGCGTACCAGCTCTTGGATTTCTTTGGCGATTTTCTCACTGCCTTCGATGCCATCTTTTAGCACCACATAAGACTTGATGGTATGGCCGCGCACTTCATCTGGCACGCCTACCGCCGCAGATTCTGCTACTGCTTCATGCTCTAATACGGTATTTTCGACATCAGTAGGCCCTACGCGGTAACCTGCGGTAATAATGATGTCATCATCACGGCCTGAGAACCAGTAACTGCCGTCACTATGACGCTCGACCACGTCGCCTGTCAGATAGTAATCATCTACAAAGGCTTGTTTTTCATTCCAGCTATAACCCCGGAAATAAAACGCAGGTGACTGACTGACCACGACTGCTAGCTGCCCTTGCTCACCATCTGGCAGTACATTCATATCATCATCTAGTACGACTAGCGTATGACCTGGTAGCGCCATACCCATCGAGCCAACAGGACAATCATGCGCCAGTGCATGATGTGCACAGCAAGTCATGCCAGTCTCTGTTTGCCCATATTGGTCTTTGACTTGGCATTCTAGATAGGTTTCGACCCAGTTGACCACTTCGGTGTTCAATGTCTCCCCTGCCGAGTTGGCACAGCGTAAAGATAGCTTGGCCTTGGCATCATTGTGAGCGCCTTCATCAACACTATCAAACACACCACTAGATTTCATCATTCGAAACGCAGTTGGTGAAGAGGCTAAATTTGTAATCTTATGACGCACTATAAAATCACGGGTATTAGTCGCGTCAAATCCTGCTTCATTAAAATAAGTGGTAATACCCAGTAGCAGAGGCCCCGTGATGGCATAGTACAATCCGTACGCCCAGCCTGGATCTGCCATGTTCCAGTACTGATCATCTTCACGTAGGTCGATGGCATAACGCATATATAGGTAAAAAGCAGGTAACGCGGCCAACGGAACGCTGACGCCTTTTGATTTACCAACCGTACCAGAGGTAAACATTTGCAAAAATGGCGCATCTGTATCGAGCATCACAGGTTCAAACGTTTGCGACTGTGCTGCCATAGACTGGATATAGTGATCGTCACCCCATGTCTGGGCATCTTCCACACTGCCGACCAATACCATTTTGGTTTGCTCAGCCAAATCTTCAAACTTGCTGCGATTTTCTAAGTTAGTAAAAACGACTTTGGTATCGGCTTTATCCATCCGATATTTGATGGAGTCATAGCCAAAAGCGGTAAATAGCGGCTGATATACGGCGCCGATACGCCATGTTGCCAATACAACAGTCAGTAGCTCAGGCGTGCGTGGTAGCATCGTCGCTACTTTGTCGCCCGCTTTTACCCCATACGACTGTAGCAAGTTAGCGATTTGAGCACTCGCTTTGTCAAGCTCACCAAAGCTCATGCGTGTTATATTGCCTGCGGTATCTTCGTGTACTAGCGCGGCATTGTCAGCGCGGCCGTCACGTACATGACGACCACAGCAAGCCATATAAGCATTTAGTCGATCGTCCACCTGCTCGCCAAATATTTCTGACAGCAGTGTATCCATATCAAAATTATTATAGTAATCGGTATAGTTTTTGGGCGTGACGGTAGTATCTGTATCAATATTCGTCGGAGTTTGAGAGGCGGTTTTCATAAGCTAATCCTTTAGCAATAGCAGGTAACTGGTAACTGGTAACTGGTAACTGGTAAAATGGTATTTATAATTGAAGAACGGCCACATCCTATAGACCGTTTCATAGGTTCGTATTTATCATGCTCTATTAGTAACGCATTTCTAATTTTATTTCAATACATAACGTATCATTTTTATTTTATAGAAATAGAGATAATCTATAACTAATTATCATTAATTCGCTATAAGTCCGCGAAGACACCTACAATAGCCAAAGTACTACCGCATATTTTCAATTTCCTATTAAAGAATTAACACCTCAATATTATTATCTAAAACCTCACACTTAAACATCAGCTCTTAAAAACCCTAATAACGCTTTTTCTTCACAGCTTTGGTATTTCTTAGTTCGTCCACGGCGCGCTTGTTTGTAAGTTTCAAAGAACTGCCCTGCCAAAAAACGCTCAATGACAATGGGATGAATATAAGAGGCACGGCATACGGTCGGCGTGTTACCTAGCTCTGCTGCCACACTTTTTACCATATCAGTGACTAATTGCTGTCGCTCAGCGCTTTCTGGTGCACTGGCTAGTATGTTAGCGCCTGCAGACGTTTGTAGTTCGTCATAAAGGTAGCTTGCTGCGAGTACACTTGCCATCCATGTGCGAAAATCCTTTGCACTGTACAGTTTGCTTTCACAGTCCATGCCGCACGTATGCATCCGTAAGTAGTCATTTATATCGCTACTGTCAACGACTTGCTTATGCCCATTATCATCTAAGTATTTGAATATCTGATAACCTGGCAGCTCAGAACAGGCCTGAACGATGTCAATCAATCGCTCGTCTTGCAGCTCAATGTGGTGTTCTTTTGCGCTTTTGCCGACAAAATCAAATGCCAGTCCATTGTCGGTTTCACTGACATGCTTGCTGCGTAGCGTACTCAGACCATAGCTTTTATTTTGCTTAGCGTAGCGGCTATTACCAATACGAATCAAAGTGGTCTCTAGCAATTTAACGACGGCAGCAAGCACATTGGTGCGTGATAAGGACTTTGCTTCCAAATCTGCCTCCACCTGCGCGCGTAGATTGGGCAGCGCCTCTGCAAATCCTATCATCGCATCAAACTTTGCTTGGTCGCGAATATTGTTCCATGAGGGATGATACAAGTATTGTTTGCGCGATTTTTCGTCTCGCCCTGTTGATTGCAGATGGCCTCGTTCGTCTTGGCATATCCACACCTCTGACCACATAGGCGGTATCACCAATGCATCAAAACGCTGACGCAATGCTTTGTCTTTGACCGTGTTGCCCATTGCATCACGATAAGTAAAGCCGCGACCCCAACGCCTACGCTCGTAGCCTGGTTCGTCGTCACTCACATAACGCAAATTGGCACGGCGTGCGAGATGCTCGTAATCATGACGCACGTCTTTGGTCATTGTTTGCTGGTTTGCCTTTACTGTTGCCTTTGTCATAAACCTGTATACCTTTGAGAACTCATGGTTTTAGCATAATTAATGACGGTAATTTTTGCTGTTTATTTGGCACAGACAAAGTGTAATCCTGTGTAAAACATAGTTTTCAGGATAATAGCTTACAATTCATTTGAAATATGACACACAAAAAAACGCCAAGCATCAAATACTTGGCGTTTTTCGTTTTGATACTGCTATAACTTAGAAGTCATTATTTACCGTATACACATAGATAAGCGGTTTCGACGTCTACTTTTACTTGGAACTTCTGATTGGCTTCGACGGTAAACTGCTCGCCAGCGTTAAACGTTTGCCAATCATCACTCTCTGGTAATTTTACGGTCAATGCACCGCTCACCACACTCATGGTTTCAAATTCACTGGTGCCAAACTCATACTCACCAATTTCCATTACACCGACAGTCGCAGGCTTGGTAGCCGTTTGAAAAGCAATAGAAGTCACTTTATCATCAAAATAATTATTAACGCTTGGCATAATTTTCCTTAATTAAATGTTAGTTGCTATTTTAATTAGTTACTATTTTAAAACGGCTGCTTATTTAAAACAGCCTTTTACAGTCCTGCTTTTAAACTTGCTTCGATAAACTGATCGAGGTCACCATCTAGTACGGCACCGGTGTTAAAGGTTTCAACACCCGTACGCAAGTCTTTGATACGTGAGTCATCGAGCACGTACGAGCGAATTTGACTGCCCCAACCGACGTCAGACTTGCCATCTTCGACTGCTTGCTGTGATTCCATACGTTTTTGCATTTCAAGCTCATAGAGCTTAGCACGTAGCATTTTCATCGCGGTGGCTTTGTTACCATGTTGACTACGCTCATTCTGACAGGTCACTACCACGCCCGACGGCTCATGGGTAATACGTACCGCAGAATCTGTCGTGTTTACGTGCTGACCACCCGCTCCTGATGAGCGATAGGTATCGATACGCAAATCCGCTGGATTGATATCAATCTCGACGTTGTCGTCAATCTCAGGTGACACAAACACCGCAGCAAATGACGTATGACGACCATTATTACTATCAAATGGTGATTTACGTACCAAACGGTGGACACCAATCTCGGTGCGCAGCCAACCAAAAGCATAGTCGCCTTTGATCTCAATCGTTGCCGACTTAATGCCAGCCACGCTGCCTGATGACACTTCAATCACATCTACTTTGAAGCCATGAGCTTCTGCCCAGCGCGTATACATACGCAGCAGCATTTCAGCCCAATCTTGCGCTTCGGTGCCGCCACTGCCTGACTGAATATCCAAGTAGCAGTTATTTGGATCCATCTCACCGCTAAACATTCGGCGGAACTCTAAATCAGCAACGCGTTTCTCAGCGCTATCTAGCTCGCTCTGCACGTCGGCTAGCAGTGACTCATCTTCTGCTTCGACTGCCAACTCTAGCATGGCAGACGCGTCCTCTAGCGTAGTTTCAAGAGAGACCACCACATCGATGACACCATCAAGATGGCTTTTTTCTTTGTTAATCTTGGTCGCACGCTCTGGATCGTTCCATAGCTCTGGGTTTTCTAACTCCAAATTGACTTCTTCTAAGCGCTCTTGCTTACCATCGAAGTCAAAGATACCTCCGCAAATCCTGCCCACGCTCTGATAAATCTTTAATCTGCTCTTGATACGGATTGATTTCCATAAATGTTCCTGTTTTTCTAATAAAATAAATAACGCATGTGGCGCTATTTTAAATGAGATTGAGACTAAATGGTTCGTTAATTATCGCTATTGCCAATGTTGCTACTATTACTAGCTTAAATAATCTAGATCGACCAATCTTCTACTGCCCAGCGATGGGCCAAAGCATGCGCATGTAACGCATCATCAGGTGACACGCAAACGGCCACATCTGCCCATTCGAGCAATGGGATGTCGTTCTTAGAATCTGAATACGCATACGTTTTTTCAAAGGTAACACCAGCTAACTGCTGCTTATTCACCCATTTATCTAAATGGTATATTTTGCCCGCTTGGAAGTTTGGTCTGTCAGTTAGCTTACCTGTATAGCGATTGTCTTTGATCTCTAATGGCGTTGCCAATACATTGGCTTCTTCCACGCCAAAACGCTTGGCAATAGCCGATACCACAAAATCATTGGTCGCAGAAATAATCACCACATCGTGCCCTTGCTCAATGTGCTGACATAACGCTTCCATCGCTTTTGGGCGAATATGTGGCTCGATTTCGCTTTTAATATAGTCTTCTCTTAGCTCATCAAGTCTATCAAGCGGCAGACTGCTTAAAAACTGCGCGACGAATTCATTGTACTCTGTCGCGTCTAGCGTACCTTCAATATAGTCATTATAAAATTTCTGATTGGCAGTGCGGTACTGCGCCTCATCGACAAGGTCATGCTTTACGATATACTCACCCCAGAGATAATCGCTATCGACATCAAGTAATGTATGATCTAAATCAAATAATGCCAGTTGTTTTTGTTGTGTTTGTGCTTGATTTGCCTGCATGGTGAGACCTTATCGTTGGTTGCGAAAAAATATGAATCGTTTAATAAAATTGGGTACGTTATGCATTAAGGCTGACCGTATTAATTGAACAGTCTATCAATGAAATAAGTATGCGCCCTATCGTCTATCTATTTAAACTTAGCTCGTTTACTTACCCTTAGTCAGGCATCGCTATTTCTGTCAAGCCTGTTTTAAATTTCTGGCAACGCTCAGCATAATGTAGCGCTGACATTTTTAGCATGGCTGCTTGCTCATCGGTCAGCGTCTTGACCACTTTTGCAGGCGCGCCCATCACTAGCGAGTTATCTGGAATAACCTGACCTTCAGTAATTAAGGCTTTCGCCCCTATCAGACAGTTTTTACCGATTTTGACATTGTTAAGTACCACAGCACCAATACCAATCAGGCTATTATCACCGACTTCACAGCCATGTAACATAGCCAGATGACCGATAGTCACGTAATTACCAATAGTCACTTTGATACCTGCATCAGTATGAATCACACTGTTTTCTTGCACATTACTATAGTCACCGATATGGATACGATCGTTGTCACCGCGTATCACTGCACCGAACCAAATATTGGCTTGATGGCCTAAATATACATCGCCCATCACTTGCGCCGAGGCTGCTACCCAGCCATTGAATGGTGCGGCAAACTCAGGGGTTTTGTCTAAATACTGATAAATCATAACGACTCCTTGTCATCTTCATTATTGTTATAACAAACGATCATAAAAATTGGGTCTAGCGCTTCGCTGTCCATTGTGGCAAAGCCAACTGCGAAAATCCAGCGCTATTAATACACGCTGGATGTTGATTTTGATAAAAGAAAAGGTAGCTTTTATTTGCTTAGGCTATTTCTATAGAGTCAATATCTTTATAAAGACCGTATTATTAGCCATGAAATGACTATTAATCCAGTAAATCGGCTAGCTATAACCGTCTATTTTGTATATAATACGCAAAATCTGTGCCTAAGCGAGCGGACATGATGCAAGTTACCTATTCACTATCTAGTGGGTTTTGTAGTTTTCATCAATAATGTCTTCTCGCTTTTTTGTGGAAAATTTTTGTGTATCGCCCTTTTATCACCTCGGTTTGACAACAATCAAACGCCGTAAATAAAAGGATACGGAGCAATTTTATTCCAACAAAACACGATGGCACTCACCAATAACAGCGGAGGCAATCCTTGAATTCATCGGCAGAAATACAAGCAATTTTGGCACTAGCAGACGGTACAATCTTTCGCGGTGTCAGTATCGGCAGCCTAGGTCATCGTATTGGTGAAGTGGTATTTAACACAGCCATGACAGGGTATCAAGAAATCCTAACCGACCCAAGTTATGCCCGCCAGCTGGTGACTTTGACTTACCCTCATATCGGTAATACAGGCACCAACGCTGAGGACACCGAATCTGGCAATGGCCATCAAGTATGGGCAGACGGTCTTATCATCCGTGATGCCACCATGGCAACCTCTAACTTCCGTAACTCTGAATCACTTAGCGACTATTTACAGCGTAACGAAACCGTAGCTATCGCTGAAATTGATACGCGTCAGCTAACACGTCTATTACGTGATAAAGGTGCACAGAACGGCTGTATCATGACTGCCTCAAACGGCGAGACTATCAGTAGCGACGATGAGCAAAAAGCGATTGAGTTAGCGAAAGGCTTTGCAGGTCTAAAAGGCATGGACTTGGCAAAAGAATGCTGTACTAAAGAGAACTTCGAGTGGACAGCAGGTACCTGGGATTTATCAGACACCCTACTCAACCGTGATATTCATGGTAGTCATGATAGCGGTACTGGCGGCTTCTTTAAGCAACTTGGCACTCACATCGATTCTAAATACAACGTCGTTGCTTATGACTTCGGTAGCAAAACAAACATCCTGCGCATGCTCGTCGACCGCGGTTGTCACGTGACGGTTGTACCAGCACAGACCCCTATCGCAGACGTGCTAGCGATGAATCCAGATGGCATCTTCTTATCAAACGGCCCTGGTGATCCTGCAGCTTGTGATTACGCTATCGATGCGGTACGCCATATCATTGAGCAAACTGACGTGCCAACGTTTGGCATTTGCTTAGGCCATCAGCTAATTGGTTTGGCTAGCGGTGCAAATACTATCAAAATGAAAACGGGCCATCATGGTGCCAACCATCCAGTACAAGACTTAGCGACTGGTACGGTTATGATTACCAGTCAAAACCATGGCTTTGCGGTTGATGAAGACACACTACCTGACAATGTTAAATCTACTCATCGCTCACTGTTTGATGGTACTAACCAAGGTATCGAGCTGACCGATAAGCCTGTATTTAGCTTCCAAGGTCACCCAGAAGCCAGCCCTGGTCCACATGACTGCGCGCCATTATTTGATAAGTTTGCGGATATGATGGAGCAGTCTAAAACTGCCCAAGCGTAAACGGTTGATTATAACTACATAACAAGTAAACGCTTGAATTGTCCATAGCGGTTCAAGCGGTACTAAATAAAGCACTGCAAGCATAAAACGCCATGAGCGTTATCAAAAATAAAGATTACTCAAATTATCACCCAAACGAAGGTAGCTCCAACTATGCCAAAACGTACCGACATAAAAAGCATTCTTATCATTGGCGCAGGCCCTATCGTCATCGGCCAAGCATGTGAGTTTGACTATTCAGGCGCACAGGCGTGTAAAGCACTAAAAGAAGAAGGCTACCGCGTCATCTTGGTCAACTCAAACCCTGCAACCATCATGACTGACCCTGTCATGGCTGACGCGACCTACATCGAGCCGATTACTTGGCAAACGGTTGAGCAAATTATTGCCAAAGAACGTCCTGATGCCATCTTGCCAACGATGGGCGGACAGACAGCACTAAACTGTGCGCTAGAGCTAGACAAGCATGGCGTATTGACTAAGTATAACTGCGAGTTGATTGGCGCGACCAAAGACTCAATCGAGATGGCAGAAGACCGCAACTTGTTTGATAAAGCCATGAAGCGTATCGGCCTTGAGTGCCCTCGCGCTGAAACGGCTGAAACCATGGAAGAAGCCTTTGCGACTCAAGAAAAAATGGGCTATCCGTGTATCATTCGTCCATCATTCACGATGGGCGGTTCAGGCGGTGGTATCGCTTATAACCGCGATGAGTTCATCGAAATCTGCGAGCGCGGATTTGACTTGTCTCCAAACCATCAGCTACTCATCGATGAATCATTGATTGGTTGGAAAGAATACGAGATGGAAGTGGTTCGTGACAAAAACGACAACTGCATCATCATCTGTGCCATCGAAAACTTTGACCCAATGGGTGTGCATACCGGTGACTCAATCACCGTCGCACCAGCACAGACCTTGACCGACAAAGAATACCAAATCATGCGCAATGCGTCATTAGCAGTACTGCGTGAGATCGGTGTTGAAACAGGCGGTTCAAACGTACAGTTCGGTATCAACCCTGATACTGGTCGCATGGTCGTCATCGAGATGAACCCACGCGTATCACGCTCGTCTGCCCTAGCCTCAAAAGCCACTGGCTTCCCGATTGCCAAAATCGCAGCGAAACTAGCCATTGGTTATACGCTAGACGAATTGCAAAATGACATCACAGGCGGCAAAACGCCAGCCAGCTTTGAGCCTGCGCTTGATTATGTCGTGACTAAAATACCTCGTTTTAACTTTGAAAAATTCCCACAAGCAGACAACATCCTATCGACTCAGATGAAATCAGTTGGTGAAGTGATGGCAATTGGTCGTAATTTCCAAGAGTCTATGCAAAAAGCCTTACGCGGTATGGAAACAGGTGCAGATGGTTTTGACGAGCAAATTGACTTATCAAAAGTCAGTGCTGAGAAGGCTCGTAGCGAAATCATCAATCGCCTAACCATTCCAACACCTGAGCGTATCTACTATGTTGCTGATGCCTTCCGCGTTGGTATGAGCGTCGATGAGGTGTTCAACTTTACCAAGATTGACCCATGGTTCTTGGTACAAATCGAAGACATCGTTAAGACTGAAGCGACGGTAAAATCACTCGGCTTTGGTGGCTTAAACGAAAACAACCTACGTAGCTTTAAACGTAAAGGCTTGTCAGATTTGCGTTTGGCTAAATTGCTTGGTATCTCACAAAAGCAGCTACGCAAAAAGCGTTGGGATCTAAACGTCTATCCAGTCTATAAGCGTGTTGATACCTGTGCAGCAGAGTTTGCTACTAGCACGGCTTACATGTACTCGACGTACGATAGCGAATGTGAAGCGAATCCAACAGACAAAAAGAAAATCATGGTTATCGGTGGTGGTCCTAACCGTATCGGCCAAGGTATCGAGTTTGATTACTGCTGTGTACATGCAGCGCTTGCCATGCGTGAAGATGGTTACGAGACCATCATGGTCAACTGTAACCCTGAAACGGTTTCCACCGATTATGACACTTCTGACCGTTTATACTTTGAGCCAATCACGTTAGAGGACGTGCTAGAAATCGTCCGTATTGAAAACCCTGATGGCGTGATTGTACAGTTCGGTGGCCAAACGCCATTGAAACTTGCTCGTGCACTAGAGTCAGCAGGCGTTAAAATCATCGGTACTAGCCCAGATGCAATCGATCGCGCCGAAGATCGTGAGCGCTTCCAGCATATGATTCAGCAGCTAAACCTAGTACAGCCATCAAACGCACTAGCAACCAGCTTAGAAGATGGCTTGGTTAAAGCAAAAGACGTAGGCTATCCATTGGTTGTACGTCCATCTTATGTATTAGGTGGCCGCGCGATGGAAATCGTCTACAACGAAGACGAGCTAAGACATTACCTACGTACTGCGGTACAAGCATCGAACGAAGCGCCTGTCCTACTAGATCGCTTCTTAGATGATGCTATCGAAGTTGACGTAGACTGTGTATGCGATGGTACTGATGTCGTCATCGGCGGTATCATGCAACATATTGAACAGGCTGGCGTTCACTCAGGTGACTCAGCATGCTCATTGCCACCATACTCACTGTCTAAAGAGTTATGTGACGTGATGCGCGCGCAAACGGTCGCCATGGCAAAAGAGCTAGGCGTTATCGGTCTAATGAACGTACAGTTCGCGGTAAAAGGCGAAACGGTATACATCCTAGAAGTGAACCCACGTGCTGCACGTACAGTACCGTTCGTCTCTAAGTGTATCGGTACTTCGTTAGCACAGGTTGCTGCTCGCTGCATGGCTGGCACTTCGCTTAAAGATCAAGGCTTTACTACTGAGATTGTCCCAGCATTCTATGCGGTCAAAGAAGCGGTATTCCCATTCGCTAAGTTCCCAGGTGTTGACCCAATCTTGAGTCCTGAGATGAAATCAACGGGCGAAGTTATGGGCGTGGGCAAAACCTTTGGCGAAGCATTCTACAAGGCCATTATCGGTAGTAATGAGCGTCTGCCAGGTCTACCGACTGAAGGCGAGACAAAAACCGTCTTTATCTCAGTTCGTGACAGTGACAAAGCCCAAATCGCTCCGATTGCTCGTCAGCTTGCAGACTTTGGCTTTAAGATTGTCTCGACCACTGGCACGCAAAAAGTACTGAGCGACGCTGGTATCGAAAGTCAGCAAATCAACAAAGTTACTGAAGGTCGCCCGCATATCGTTGATGCCTTGAAAAACGGCAAAATCGACCTTATCATCAATACCACTGAAGGTAAGCAAGCTCAAGAGGATTCGTTCTCTATTCGCCGTAGTGCGCTACAAGGCAAAGTATTCTACGTCACCACGTTAGGTGCCGCTGATGCTGTCTGCAAATCTTACGCGATTGACTTACCGTTTGATGTCTATAAATTACAAGATTTGCATGAGCAAGCAAAGTCTATTGACGTGGCTGAATAATTTCAGTAGATTAAGCATAACCGTTAGGCTTGCCTAAAAGCTCACTCAAGTATTGTTGTTTGCTTTAAATATAGCCAACCATGCTTGAGGAACGATACCTTTACCGTGATAGACCTAAAAAGCATAGTGGCTAAATTGCGACTATGCTTTTTATTACGTAAGCTTAAGTACGCCTATGCTTGAATTGAGGTGAAATACACTCATAAATGATGGCCAACTTATTCATTACATCGTCTTAATTATCACTCTTTTATATTTTATATCCATTGCAACAACACTGACACCATCTCATTATGAGGTGGTGTGGTGTTATTGGTTTAAGGAAAAAACATGCAACGTTACCCAATGACTCCGCAAGGACACGCGGCTCTAGAAGCCGAATTAAAACAGCTAAAAAGTGTCGACCGTCCACGCATCACAGCATCGATTGCTGAAGCACGCGAACACGGCGATTTGAAAGAAAATGCTGAATACCATGCTGCCCGTGAGCAACAAGGTTTTTGTGAAGCACGTATTCGTGACATCGAAGCCAAACTCGGTGGCGCTCAAGTCATCGATCCTTCGACACTGCCAAAAGAAGGCCGTATCGTGTTTGGTGTTAGCGTCGTGATCGAAAACATGGACACTGAAGAAGAAAAACAGTACAAAATCGTTGGCGACGATGAAGCTGACTTTAAAGCTGGTAAAATCTCAGTCAACTCACCAATCGCTCGTGGTTTGATTGGTAAGTTCGAAGGCGATGAAGTACGCATCGAAACGCCTAAGGGTGTGGTTGAATATGAAGTCATGAAAGTTATCTACGACTAATAGCTACACTGCGTTCTAATCTAGAATTTTGATACTCTCCATTGTAGATAGTTTGAAAAATGACTTTTAGATAATAGTCTTTATGACAATGATTGTGACTAGCGACTTAGTTATGCGACTCCATAGATGAAAGCCGTACTACACATAAATAGCATTTATACCATTTCGGTTACACAATGCTGCTTTTATCCCTGATTTGTTTTGGCGCATAATTATTTGAGTTTAAGGACACGACAGCTTTAGTATTCAGTCTATTCAGTCTATTCAGTAAGAAATAGTTAGGATTGAATAACTTCTATGCAAGTTAACACTGCTGCGCGCTTACTAAAAATAATGATGGTCTGATTGCACACATAGGCTAATATCAGCACTACTACCCTCGTTATTTGGCATATTTTTCGGTGTCATTTAACGGGGGTTTTGTTTATCTAAGCATTATCTATTGTTGTATTACTTACTATTATTTTTGAGGAGTCTTTTATGATTATGAACGATGGTTTTCAGGCATCAACTGCTAAAACGACTATGGCAAAAAATACAGCTATGTCTGCAATGCTAGCAGGTATCATGTTGGCCGCATCATCGGCCAATGCTGCCCCTGAGATTGCCATTAGCTCCTCTGCGAGCGGTAGCACCACGGTGGTCGAGCAATACTCTGATGGCAAAACTGCTACTATTACGGCGACACCAAACGGTATCACCATGCAAGACGGCATGCCGTACGCGGTAACTCAGGTGACCACTGTGCCACGCTATGTCGTGCGTCAGTCTCCTGTTGTTCAAGGTACGACGACCGTTACTAGCGTACCAGTGACTAACTCTATTACCAATAAGGTCACTAAAGTAGATGTGATTACCACGCCTGCCAGCAGCGTGACGCAAGTACTACCTGTCGCAACCAATGTCACCCCGCCAGTGATTATGCAGCAGCCAGTGCCCAATCAAGTAACGACCACGACGACAACTTTGGATACGTTGCAACTAACCCCGACTTTTAGCACGCCTGGCGTAGTCAATGCCAACACAAAAGTCATGAAAATTCTAAAAAATGCTGATGGACGTGAAGTTGCCGTTCCTGCCAATCATATTGCCCCTGGTGATGTGATTGAGTATCACACCACATACACCAATACCACGGCACAGCCGGTCAATGACATCAACGCCATGATCTCATTACCAAGTGGCGTCCAGTTAGTCTCGTTGAATAGTCCTCTGCCGACGCTTGCCACCACTGGCGGAGACAGCTATCAAACCATTCAGCAAGTTGGCAATACGGTGGTTGTCCAAGAAAACTACTCTGGTCTAAAATGGAACTTGGTGAACTTTGATGCCAATGCAGCCAAAACCGTCGTCATACGTGCCAAGGTTCAATAAACATTAAACTGTCGCATACTATTATTTAACGGTTATCGGCATATGTAAAAGGTCTTGTGGACTAGCTATCTAGTCAGCAAGACCTTTTTTTGGAAAAAAGCCAAGCACAGATATTCACGATACTAGTCATTCCTCTCCTACTACTCGGTATTGCAGGTATTGTTAGCGGATTGGTGGTTGGATTATTAGCTGAAAAAATCTTTATATAAACTCAAATCATATCCAAAAACTCAGATTTTCGTGACGACATCCGTTGTCGCATACCATTCTAACTTCACCTATAAATACAATGACTTAGCGATAATTTTGGTAAAATAGTCGCTCATCAATTAATTGGTAATAACCGACTTATGGCAAACATCAATTATGAAAGATTACAGGGCAAACTCAATATCTTGGCCGATGCTGCCAAATATGATGTCTCTTGCTCATCCTCCGCTGGTACTCGTAAAAACCAAGGCGGCGGACTAGGCGATGCATCAGCAACGGGGATCTGTCACAGCTATACCGAAGATGGTCGATGTGTCAGCTTGTTAAAGATTCTTTTGACCAATCACTGCATTTATGACTGTGCTTATTGCACTTCACGTAAAAGCAATGACACGCCGCGTGCCGCATTCAGTGTGGAAGAAGTCGTCGATTTGACCATGCAGTTTTACCGCCGTAACTACATTGAAGGGCTATTCCTCAGCTCTGGTATCTTCAAGAGTGGCGACTATACAATGGAGCGACTGGTCGAAGTTGCCAAACTCTTACGTACGCGTGAGCGCTTTAATGGTTACATCCATCTAAAGACCATTCCAGGTGCGTCAAAAGAACTGCTGCTAGAAGCAGGATTATATGCTGATCGTTTGAGCGTCAATATCGAGATTCCGACCAAATCAGGGTTGGCTTTGCTTGCGCCAGAGAAATCACATGACCAATTAAAAGCACCGATGGAAACGGTAAAAGAAGAAATCATTACTATTCGTGAAAGCCGTAAGACTCATAAAAAAGCGCCTAAGTTCACGCCAGCAGGTCAGACCAGTCAAATGATTGTCGGTGCGAGTAACGAGACTGACTTGCAGGTGATTCAGCTGTCGAGTCACTTCTACAAGACGTACGATCTCAAGCGGGTCTATTACTCAGGTTATGTACCTATGCTCTCTGATAATCGTTTGCCTGCGATTGGAACGCCCGTGCCGATGGTACGTGAGAACCGTCTTTATCAGGCGGATTGGTTAATGCGCTTTTATGGTTTTGACGCGCATGAGATTGTGGAGCCGGAGTCACCGTTTTTAGATTTGGACTGCGATCCAAAACTGGCTTGGGCAATACGCCATCGCGAGCATTTCCCAGTCAATATTCAGACAGCGACTTATGAGATGATTGTGCGTATCCCAGGTATCGGTACAAAGACTGCTAAAAAAATCGTCAAAGCACGTAAATTCAATCAATTGACGCTATACCATCTAAAAAAGATGGGCGCTGCGGTCAATCGTGCTAAATACTTCATCGCGACCACTGGCAAAAACGAACACCTTGCACATCTAACACGCGATAATTTCCGTCAGTATGTATTGGCTCAAACGCAAACCAAATTTAACGATCAGCGTAGTGGGCAGTTGGCTTTATTTTAGAATAGCTCTAGATAGCATGTGTTAAAAAACCTGCTATCTCGCTACTGTATTTATGATAGAAATGTAGGATAAAACATGTCAGCACTTATGCAAAATGACTCTTACGCTGTCGGTCAATTGACGCCTAGCATTGTACTGTATGAGCCTAGCTTTGAAGGTTGGCTGAGTGCTGTGTTTTATGTCTATGCCAATCATCTACAAAACGATATGTCACTGAAACTAACTGCGCAAGATTGCTATGTGCCCTCACTCATCGCTCAGGCGACTAGCGTGGCAACTGATGAGGATAAAGCCGAGCGTGTGTTAGTCAAATTAAATACATTACTGGGTCGCTCAGGCATGCGAAATATCTTGTGGGGTTTTTTATCAGAAAAAGATGATATCGGTACGACATTGTTCCGCGTGGTCAAATACGCCATCGACTATCCCAATCGTCAGATCATGCAGGATTTGGGTAATTTGGACGTGCTTGAGCTGGTGCAAACGGTCAAATCCGTCGGCCGTGAAAAGCATCGCATGGAGGCCTTTGTACGTTTTGAGCACACGACCGATGATATTTATTTTGCACGGATCGCGCCTGATTTTAATGTATTACCACTGATCGGAGAGCACTTTCGGCAGCGCTATCAGGATCAGCACTGGGCAATCTATGATCTAACGCGGGGCTATGGCATCTATTATGATAAAAGTAATAGTACGCCATCACGTCCAGCAAAGCTGCAAACCATCACCGACCTCGACGATGCGGTACTACGCAATCCTGCTAGCATCCACAGTCCTGATGAGCAGCGCTATCAAAAATTTTGGCAAGGTTACTTTACCAACGTCAATATCAAAGAGCGTAAAAACCCTAAGCTGCATAAGCAATATCTCCCGCAGCGTTACTGGAAATACTTGAGTGAAAAACAAGTACTGCCCAATGCTGAGCACTTACAAAAAAAACGCTAACGGCTTTTGATGTTTGTTAATCCACATCTTACGCTCATATAGTCTAAAAACCCCCTATCTGACCTCATCTTTTTATCTTGATGGTTGAGTTTTAATCGCTTTTAACTGACAATAGCAAATTGATATTACTAACTGGTGACCAACGCTATTATGAAAGTTATGCGCTTACTGTCGTCTCTAAAGCATGATGAATCCGAGCGCGGCATTTTTCATCTTGGACGGGCATTGGTCAAAAATGAGCATACCTCTATCATTGTCTCTAGTGCCGATGAAGACAACGACTTGGTTAGACGTCTCAAACGCGATGGCAATATATACCATCAGCTACATGTGAATAAAAAGTCCTGGCTATCGCTATTGCAAGTCTCTGCACTGCGGCATTTGATAGAAAAGTACGAACCTGATGTCATTCATGTACATTCGCGTACCCCTGCATGGATATTGCATTTGGCACTGCGCCGCGCTCGCGTCAGACGTTTTCCCAAACTGGTCTCGACCATGTATGGTTTTTATCCTATTAATAAGTACTCTCAAGCCCTACTCAATGTTGATACGATAATTACCGTATCTGATAGTGTCACGCAATACTTAAAAAAAGGACTGCGCATCGAAGAGGTAGATCCTAAAGTCATCACGCGTATCTATCGTGGTATCGACACTCGGCGCTACCCTTATCGTCACAATCCGTCGGTCTATTGGTTACGTCATACCTTTGCTGAATACCCTGAGCTTGAGCACAAAAAATGGCTTGTATTCCCAACCGTCATCGGTAATGAGTACGGGCAAGAGTGGCTGATAGATATCTTGGGTAACCTACAAGAGCAGTTCCCCAATATTCACGTCATTATTATGGATGAAGACTATAAAGACGGTGATGTCGCTCATGAAGATTTTCGCCAACGTACCAACAGCTTGGGCTTAGCTGAACGCATTACCTATGTGGGTAGCAAGCGTAATGATATGCGAGAATGGCTATCGGCGGCCAATATCGTCATGGCACTTGCCAATGAGCCCGAGTCAATCGGTATCAATGCCCTACAAGCCATACATCTAGGTACGCCAGTCATTGGCTGGGATCAAGCAGCCTTTAGCGAGATTTTACAACCGCTCTACCCACAAGGACTGGTAAAAAAGTACAATGCCAATGCGCTTTGTAAAGCAGTTAGAAATCAGCTAGAGAGTGTGACGCGTCCTGAAATGACCAACAAATTCACCATGCGTGAGATGATTGAAAAAACGCTTGAAGTATATCAAAGCTTACATGATACGGCGCTTGCCGAAGAACAAGCCGAAGCAGATGCTATCGCAGTTCGACGCATCAAACGCAGTCTAAAGAAAGCATCTAAACCCGCCTTAAATGTCGCTGTAAAAAATATCGAACCTGTTGCTAAAAATCCAAAAATAAAGCTAACCAAAGAAAAGTCTAAGACAGCAGATAGTGTCGATACGGTAGATACGACAGAAACCATTGAAAACAATTAACAGCCGTAAGCCAAGCGTTGTATTCGATAGATAATTTTATAATCAAAAAAAGGCTACTTCTAAAATGGAAGTAGCCTTTTTTGTTCAATCATCACTGGGCAATATCAAACCTAACGAAATTTAGCTTAGGTTTAATAAGTCGTCGGTGTATGGGCACTTACGATACGGGTGACGCTATCAGTAGGATTAATAAAAGTATGCGGCTGAATGGTATCAATCACATAGCTATCACCTTGATTTAACAAGTAAGTACTGTCTTCGATACGGATAATAATCTTACCTTCGATGACCGTACCAATCTCCTCGCCTTCGTGAGCGATTTTTTCTTCTGTTGAGCTATTTGGCTGATAGGTCTCTATCAAGAACCCTAAGTTTCTTGTCCTGCTGCAGTTATAGACCTGCTTTAGCGACACTTTGCTATTGGGTTCATTGAGCTCTAATAGATCCTTTGGCGTTACAATCACTCTAGCCTTTGGCTCTTTCCACTCGTCACTAAAAAACGTAGTCAGATCAGAACCCAATACTGTCAAAATCGCCTTTAACGTATTGACCGCTGGACTGACCTTGTTGCGCTCAATCGAGCTGATAGACGTGTTTGTCAACCCTGACAGTTTTGCCAATTTACGTTGCGAGTAACCTTTTGCTAGACGCAGCTGGTTAATCTTTTTGCCAATGTCTTCCTTCAACGACTCATCTGCTTCAGAATCATTCAGTTCATCATCATCGATATCATCTATTTCAATATCAGCTGCATCTTTGTCATCAACACTATCGACATCGTTCTCAATGTTATCACTATCAGTGACAGCAGTTTCTGCCTTACTTTTAGTCGTGCTATTCGGTTTGTGGTTCTCTGGCATGGTGAATAAATTCCGTGAATAGAAATTTGGACAAGCTATCTTGCGCATAATTTAACTCAGGATGCCATTGTACACCAATCATAAATGGATGTTGTAACAAGCTGATAGCCTCTACCAGACCATCAGGCGCTAACGCTTCGACGAATAAACGCTCGCCTACTTTATTGATGGCTTGTTTGTGCAATGAGTTGACGTGCCACTTTTCACCGAATGCTGCCAGCCTTCCTTGAGGTTGAATGATGACGTCATGTATGGGCTGATACTGCACTTCAAGCGGTTGGGTATTGTCTTCTAAATGCTGCTCATAAAACCCATCAATATCACGCCAATCAGGATATAGCGTGCCACCAAAATGAACATTCATCTCTTGCAAGCCTCGGCAAACTGCAAATAGCGGAATGTTTTTTTCGTCTGCATAAGCCAATAATTTGAAGCTCAGCTCATCACGGCCTAGGTCTTGTTTGGCTTCGGTATGCGTCGCGCCATAACGAGTTGGGGCTACATTGCTATAACTACCGGTCAATAAAATTCCATCTGCTATTTCGAGCAGCGCATCGAAATTTTCGCTATCGGCAGCTGTATTTGGCAGCAGTATAGGATTGCCACCATAAAAGTTTACTGCATCGATGTATTTTTGATATACCGCCTGTGCTGGCTGTCCGTCAACCATCTTATGACAAGACACAATAGCAATAATAGGTCTGGAATTTTTCATATCATTTTCCCTCGTTATAACAACTAGACCTAGGCTGTCTATGTCGTTTAATCCCTTATTTAGCTAAAATTTAACACAACGCCTCGTAAAATGTAAACTATAAACTTCATTAATATCGGTATTTATACTAAAAACCCGAATTTAAGTTATTTTAAGATAATTTTAAATAAAAATTGACAATTATATTTTTCATCCATATATTAAAAGTCAGCAGCAATGATAACCAACATAGTTTAACTTTTAGACTGAATAAAAACGCCTAAGGGCACAGTCTATAAGTCACTAATATCATTGATAAAAAATTTAGCAGTAGTACAAACACCTCATATTCAACCAGTCATTTATCAAATGCTTATTTATTAAGTGTTCGTTATAAATGCCACTAGCAGAGACTTTAGACACCACAGCCAAAACGTAGTAGCAGCAACAAACCCAGTAATTCTACAAATTCATAGGAAGAACAGACATGATGACAACCAATGGAATGGTCAAATCTGCAAACAGCACAGAGTACGTCTATGTTGCCGCAGGAGATATCAATGGCTTACTTCGTGGTAAGCGCATCCCTTTTGATCAAATGGAAAAAGCAGAAAACGGTGCAATCCGATTACCTCTGTCAATCTTAGGTGTCGATATATGGGGCGCTGATGTCATCGAGTCTTCGCAGTGCAATGGTGATATCGATGCCATTGCCCGTCCAACTGGTCGTGCTGCTTATCCGCTTCTCAATACCAGTGCCCCTTCATCGCTACTGCCGATTTGGCTATATACCGAAGACAATGAGCCTTACTACGGTGATGCCCGCCACGTTTTGGACTACATCAGTAAAAAGTTCAAAGCACTGGGACTGACACCAGTGATGGCAACCGAACTAGAGTTTTATTTGGTTGACTATACCGAAGGAGAGACACCCAAGCCGCCTATCCGCCCCAAGAGCGGCCTAAGACTAAATAAGACATCCATTTTAAGTATCAATGACCTATTACAATTTGATGAATTTTTAGACGAAGTCTACGCGCAGTGTGAAAAGCTCGATATTCCTGTCGATGCGGCTCTAGCGGAAAATGGTTGTGGTCAGTTTGAGATCAACTTATTACACGTCGACGACCCATTAAAAGCCGCTGATGACGCTATTTTGTTTAAACAAGTGGTCAAAGCCGTGGCAGCTCGTCGTAAGCTTACCGCCACCTTTATGGCAAAACCTTTTGGCCTACAGTCTGGTAATGGCTTTCACGTGCATTGCAGCTTATTAGATAAAGATGGTAACAATGTATTCGATGATGGGTCAGATGAAGGCTCAGATATGTTGCGTCATGCAGTGGCTGGCTTATTGAAAACTATGTCAGATTGCACCTTATTGTTTGCACCGCATGTCAACTCTTACCGCCGCTTCACCCCTGGTACATTGGCCCCAAACAACGTGTCATGGGGTTATGAAAACCGCACCGCAGCTGTACGTATCCCTGGCGGTGACACCAGAGCACGCCGTATCGAACATCGGGTGTCTGGCGCAGATGCCAACCCTTATCTCGTTTGTAGCGCAGTATTGGCAGGTATGCTGTATGGTATCGAAAACAAGCTTGAAGCACCTGAGCCGATTAATAGCATTACTTATGATGCAGCAGAACTAAAAACCTTACCATTGGACTGGCTCTCAGCCATTCGTCAATTTGAGAGCAGCGATGTGGTTGACTCACTATTCCCAAGCGAGATGATTGAGCTATTGATTGCGGTCAAAAAGCAAGAGGCCAAACGCTTTGCTCAGCAAGTGACCAACCTTGAATACCTCACCTATTTACAGGATGTTTGATATGTCAAATAGCAACCAAAGTAGCAATATAGCAACGAACCAAAACCCATCTTCTAACAACACGCGCAATATCCCGCATTACTCGGATAAGGGTCAATACCCTGATAGCTATTATGCAGCCAGTCGTAACCCTAAGCCTGACAGACCAACGCTTAAAAACGATATTCAAGTAGAAATCTGCGTGGTCGGTGGCGGTTACAGTGGCCTATCAACTGCCCTGCACCTTATCGAGACAGATCATGAAGTCGTCGTGCTTGAAGGCGCACAGATTGGTTGGGGCGCATCGGGTCGTAACGGTGGTCAAATCGTCAACGGTCTAAATGCTAGCCTGCAAAAAATCAAAAAATCTTACGGTCAGCAAAGCGCAGACTTCGTCGGTCAATTAGTGACTCGCGGTGGCAAAATTATTCGTCGTTTTGTCAGTGACTACGATATCAGCTGCGACTTGAAAGAGAAAAACATCTTTGCAGCATTGAATAACGGACAGTTAAAAGACTTGCAAGAGACGCATGCACTGTGGGAAAGCCACGGTATGCACGACCGAGAAATGCTAGACAAAAATGGCATTCAAGAGCATATCAAGTCAGATGCTTATGTGGGCGGTGTCATCGACCACTCTGGTGGACATTTCCATCCATTAAATCTTGCATTGGGTGAAGCGGCGGCTATCGAAAAAAATGGCGGCACGATTTATGAAAACACCTTAGTGGTAGATATTGAGTACGCTGACGACTCTATTAAAGTCATTACTGAGTTTGGTACGGTGACCTGTGAGCGAGCCGTTCTATGCGGTAACGCTTATCTCAATAAAGTCATTCCTAAACTGACTGATCGCGTAATGCCAGTATCGACACAGATTATCGCGACCGAACCATTGGGTGATTTGGCCGATCAACTGCTCCCTACTGATGTCTGTGTCGAAGATGTGCGCTACATTCTTGACTACTATCGCCTCTCAGCAGACAAACGCATGTTGTTCGGCGGCGGTACGGTTTACGGCGGTCAAGATCCTGCTGACATCACCGCCAAAATCAGACCCAATATGAATAAGATTTTCCCAGAACTGCGCGATGTGAAAATCGACTACGCGTGGAGTGGTAACTTTGCCCTGTCTTTCTCTCGCGTCCCGCAAATGGGCAAACTGCATGAGCGCGTATATTTCGCCCACGGCTATAGTGGACACGGTGTAACAGGCTCTCATCTGTTCGGACAAATCTTGGCTGATGCCATCAATGGCAAAACCAAAGAGTTTGACACCTTTGCACAGATTCCTTGGATTCCATTCCCAGGTGGCAGGGCTCTACGAGTCCCTTACTCGGTCATGGGCTCATGGTGGTATGCACTAAAAGACACCACTGGCCTGTAAATACATGACCAACCGTACATAAGAGCGGTCGACATAGACATCGCTTTTATCATAAAAACTACTGTTGCCTTGACCTATCACAGTAATGGATTGCTGTGATAGGACGCTCGATAGAAAGTTGATTCGCTACTGGCTATCGAGCATCAACCACCGAATAGAGTTTGTTTTAAAAAATGAGGTTCTACAGGGAGCGTAAGTATGAACATGAAACTCAATGATGCTGTCGAAGGGCACTATCATAACAAGCGAGTCTTTCTCACCGTAATAGTAGCCGTCGTCATCTATCTGGCCTTTGCTTGGCTATCCATGAGCCGTGGACCAGATGAATCTTGGGGTGCTTTATCTTTATTACCCACATTATTAGTATTAGTCACCGCCATCGTCTCTAGGCGACCGTTTGAGTCTATGATTGCAGGCTGCGTCGCTGGCCTTGTGATGCTCAACCCCTTTGATCTGGTTTCCCCCTTTGCAGACAATATGTCGATGGTCTTGGGCAACGAGACCATCATTTGGATTGTCCTCGTCTGCGGTCTGATGGGCGGGTTAATTCAGCTCCTTGAAATCAGTGGCTGCCTAGATGGTTTTAGTGAATGGCTACAAAAAATCATCAAGTCGCGTCGTCAGTCTTTATTGGCCACTTTTGCTTTGGGCGTTGTGGTTTTTATCGATGATTACTTGAACTGCTTGGCCGTATCCACCTCCGTTAAAAAACTCACTGACGTCTATAACGTCTCTCGTGAAAAGCTCGCCTATATCGTCGATTCGACCGCTGCCCCTATGTGTATCATCGTGCCTATCTCTACTTGGGCCGTTTACTTTGCGGGTCTACTAGAAGAAAATGGCGTGGCAGCAGATGGCGAAGGTATCGGGCTTTATATCAGCGCTATCCCTTATATGGCCTATGCTTGGTTTGCCTTACTTATTGTATTCTTGGTTGCTTATGGCATATTGGGCGATTGGGGACCAATGAAAAAAGCAGAGAAACGCGCCAAGGCTGGCAACCCTGTTCCTGAAGCATTTGTCGAAGAACAACTGATATCAAACGTCAAAGCCAAGCGTAAGCTGTCGTTCAAAGCCAACATCGCTAACTTTGCTTTTCCAATGATTCTATTGATTGTCTCAACCGTTTACTTTGAAATCGACCTGTTACGCGGGGCATTACTAACCTGTTTTGTGACTGTCGTTGTCTACTGGATGCAAGGTATCTTGAGTTTTGAGACACAAGTTGAAGCTATCTTTAAAGGCTTTAAAGTCATGCTCTATCCACTCTCGACCGTTATTGGTGGCTTTTTCCTAAAAGCAATCAACGATGAGCTTGGTATGACCATGTATGTGATTGAGGCTATCACGCCTTATATGACCATTATCATCTTCCCTGCGGTTATCTTTGCGGTCATGGCCTTCTTAACCTTTGCGACTTCATCAAGCTGGGGTCTATACGTGTTAGCGATGCCTATCGTGTTCCCAATATCGCTCGCTCTTGGCGTGAGCACACCACTTATGATTGGCGCATTGTTATCAGCCTCATCATTCGGTAGTCATGCGTGTTTCTTTAGTGACTCATCATTACTTGCCGCGCAAGGTGCTGGCTGCTCACCCATGCAGCATGCCTTTACCCAGTTCCCGTATGCGATGTTAGGTGCAGGACTGTCCGTCGTGACCTTCTTAGGATTGGGCTATATGATGGCTTAAGCCGATAAAACTTAACCAATATGAGCTTAACTATTGTCGCTATACACTAACGAATGATGAGAAATTGTTCGTTAGCAAATACGAATCATCATTTACATATAGTATTACTTATCTATCAATAAAAGGATTGAGATCATGCGAAACGTTACTGTGGCGACCACGCAAATGACATGCGGCTGGGACATCCAGCAAAACATTGCGACCGCGACTGACTTGGTCAAAAAAGCGGCCAAAGATGGTGCCAATATTATCTTACTTCAAGAACTGTTTGAGACGCCCTACTTCTGCCAAGTTCATGACTTCGATTATTTTAAACTGGCAACTTCAGTCGAAGACAATGCAGCTATCAATCACTTCAAACAACTAGCGAAAGAGTTAGAAGTGGTATTGCCAATTAGCTTTTATGAAAAATCAGGCAATACTTTCTTTAATAGCATCACTGTGATCGATGCTGATGGCGAGATACTGGGCACTTATCGAAAAACTCACATACCAGATGGCATTCCTTATGCCGAAAAGTTTTACTTTACCCCTGGTGATACAGGATTTAAGGTTTGGCAAACCAAATACGCTAAGATTGGTGTCGGTATCTGCTGGGATCAGTGGTTCCCTGAATGCGCTCGTAGCATGGCATTGATGGGTGCCGAGTTGCTGTTTTACCCGACTGCCATTGGTGATGAGCCAACACTCGGTATCGACTCAAAAGGCCATTGGCAGCGCTGTATGCAAGGCCATTCCGCCGCCAACTTAATGCCAGTTATTGCAGCCAATCGCATTGGCACAGAAACCATCAGCCAAAATGGCAATGACAGCACGATGCAGTTCTATGGTAGCTCGTTCATTACTGACGGCCGCGGCGACATCATAAAAGAAGCGTCAGCAGATACTAGCGAAGTGATTAGCGCCACCTTTGACTTAGATCAACTGGCTATCGATCGTCAGCAATGGGGTGTGTTCCGTGATCGTCGTCCATCGATGTATGGCACACTGCTGACTCACGGTTAATTTGATTTCCGTCTCTTTAGTTTACTCTCACTATTTTTATAGTCGCTCGTGTACGATAAGGTGATTTTATGTCTATATTACTGACAGACGCAACCCCGCAGCAAGGTGGCTTTTACATGCCAGCAGAGTTTGAGCCAATACAAAAAGTATGGATGGTCTGGCCATACCGTGCTGATAACTGGCGACAACAAGCGATACCTGCCAAGAAGGCTTATGCTGATGTTGCATTGGCAATTAACAAGTTTTGTGACGTTGGCGTACTGGTCAATCCTGACGATTATCAGCAGTGCCGCGATAGCTTGCCTGATGATATCGATGTTATCTCTATGCCTAGCAACGATGCGTGGGCACGTGATACTGTACCGACATTCTTAATCAATGACGCAGGCGAGCTACGCGCTTGTGATTGGACATTCAATGCGTGGGGCGGAGACTATGATGGCCTCTACTCGCCATGGGATGACGATGATAAGCTCGCAGAACGCTTGTGTGAGCAGCTAGATATTCCGCGTTATCGAACGGATGACTTTGTCATGGAAGGCGGCGCGTTTCATATCGATGGTGAAGGCACGGTTTTGACCACGCGTATGTGCCTGCTAAGCCCAGGACGCAACCCACATCTGAACGAACAGCAAATCGAGGATAAGCTAAAAGCCTATCTCAATGTCCAAAAAGTGCTCTGGGTTGATGATGGTATCGACCCAGATGAGACTACAGGTCACATCGATGATATCGCTTGCTTTGCGCGCCCTGGTGAAGTGGTTTGCTTATTCACGGATGATCCTGAAAATCCGTTTTATGAAGCAACACAAAAAGCCTATAAGCAGCTCTCAAATATGACCGATGTAAAAGGCAGACGACTAAAAGTCCATAAGCTGTGCTGTACCCAACAGCCAGTGACCTTGCCTGATGATTATGACATTGTGCAGTCTGATGATGCCAAACCTCGCCTAACGGGTGATGTTTGTATCGCCTCATATGCCAACTTTTTGATTTGTAATGACGCGGTCATCGTACCGCAATATGATGATATAAATGATGCACTCGCCATCGAGCAGCTTGAAAAAATCTTTCCGCAGCATCAAGTAGTGGGAGTACGCACAAAAGAGATTGTCTATGGCGGCGGTAATATTCATTGTATTACCCAGCAACAACCTGTAACCAAAGCGTCACTCTAAAACACGCCGCTTGGTATAGAGTGAACCATAATAAATCGCACTTATTAGCAACTGAAAGTATAAGCATAAACCCAAAAATGGATTTTAAACCCAAAAACACGCTAAAAATAAGGAAAAAGTATGAGCGATTATCAAATCAACAATCCAGCCACTGGCGAACTAGAAGCCACTTACCCTACCGCCACTGAACAAGATATCCAACAAGTCATTGAGCAAGCAGATACCGCTTATCAAGACTGGCGTAAAGTGCCATTAAATGAGCGCAGTGCATTACTGCATAAAATCGCTGATATCTATCTTGAGCGTCAAGACGAGCTATCACGTATCGTTGCAAATGAGATGGGCAAACCTGTTGCCCAAGCAAAAGGCGAAATTGGTCTGGTGGCTGATATCTATCGCTACTATGCAGATAACGCTGAGCAGCTACTGGCAACCAGTACCATTGACGTTGATTCAGGATCAGCATCGGTAGAAAAACACCCTGTAGGCGCGCTATTAGGTATCATGCCGTGGAACTATCCACATTACCAAGTAGCCCGTTTTGTCGCGCCAAACTTTATGGCGGGTAATACAATTATTCTAAAACACGCACCGCAGTGTCCAAACACCGCAGAAGTCATCGTCGATATCTTCAAAGATGCAGGCGTACCTGAAGGCGTTTATAACAATATCTTTGCAACCAATGAGCAATCAGCGACCATTATCAATGACACACGCGTACAAGGTGTCTCGCTAACAGGTTCTGAACGCGCTGGACAAGCCGTGGCAAAAGAAGCTGGCGGCGCACTCAAAAAAGTCGTTTTAGAATTGGGTGGTTCAGATGCCTTTATCGTCGCAGCCGATGCCGATATCGAACAAGCGATACAAGGCGCTATCTCTGGTCGTTTTGGTAATACTGGACAAGCCTGTAACGCAGCCAAGCGTTTGATCGTCATTGAATCAGTCTATGACAAATTCGTCGAAGGCTTTACCAATGCGGTCAGCAACATGACTTTGGCCGATCCGCTCAAAGAAGATACGTTTATTGGCCCAATGTCATCAAAAGCCGCTGCGGTCAACTTGCAAGCGCAGTTAGACAGTGCTATTCAAGCAGGTGCGACAGTATTAGTAGAAGGCGGCATGGACAAAGACAAGCCTGGTGCTTGGTTTAAGCCTGCGGTACTGACAGATGTAACTGAATCCATGGATGTATATCGTGAAGAGCTGTTTGGTCCTGTAGCAGTCGTCTATAAAGCAAATGATATCGACCATGCTATCAAGATTGCCAACGATGTGCCTTTCGGTTTGGGTGCGTCTATCCAAACGCAAGATGCGGCACTGGCTGCTGAAATCGCTGATAAATTAGAAGTGGGCATGGTCACTATCAACGCGCCGTCTGGTACCGAAGCCAATACGCCATTTGGCGGTGTTAAACGTTCAGGCTTTGGCCGTGAGCTTGGCACGCTTGGTATCACTGAGTTCTTAAACTATAAGCTGATTCGTGATAAGTCTTAATAGATTAAAACCTTAGTGAAATAAAAAAAGCCTAACGTTTGACGTTAGGCTTTTTTATGAATGCTAATTAAAGTAAGTCTACTTTTTATATGGATTTTCTTTTAACCATTGCTGGTTAGCCGTTTTTAGCTCGCGCAGCTCGTGATCCATAATATCTTTACTCTTACCAGGATTCTTCATCGTAGCATAACCGTACAATACCCCACCAAGTACGATCCAGCCAAGGAAAATCCACCACTCAATAGCGACAAGTGCCGAGGGCATACCTGGTAGATATAGTGCCAACATGCCAAGACTTAGGATAATGGTGATAATACCAACCAATTTACCTGCTGGTACTCTAAACGGACGCACCATATCAGGCTCACGGTAGCGCAGCACTAAGAATGAAAGAGCCACACAGGTATAAGCAATAACGATACCGAACCCACCAGCATCCACAATCCATACCAGCATTTTGCGACCAAATAATGGCGCAAGTGTCGCGAGACCACCGATCAATAAAATCGCATTAACGGGCGTATTGTATTTTGGATGCAGTTTGCATAAAAACTGTGGCAACATGTGCGTTTTGCCCATAGCATATAGCAGACGACTACCACCGATAAGAAACGCATTCCAGCTCGATAAAATACCCAGTACACCGCCAATAACGAGCAAGGTGCCTGCCCACTTACCATTCCAAGCATTGGTCATCGCATCAGCCGTTGCCAATGTTGAGTCTTGTGCTTGTAATAGCGGTAAAGTCTTACCCACACTCCAAGCGACTGCTACATACCACAGCACCGCAATAATAATAGAGACAATCAAAAACTTACCGATGTTCGGACGAGATAGATTGATTTCTTCTGCCGCTTGGGGAATGACATCGAAGCCAACGAACAAGAACGGTACCATTACCATCACCGTCATGATGCCACCCATACCGCCAATAAAGTTAGGCGCTTGTACGGTATTAGAAGTTTCAGGACTGAACAGTAACGCCCCTACGAACAGTAATATACCAACTAGAAAGATACCGACGACTGCTGTTTTTTGAAACCACGCGCTGACTTCCATACCGCGTATGTTCAGCCAAGTAACAATCACTGAGCCAAGCATCCCGACGCCTACCCAAGTGGCGTAAACATCCCAGCCAGCAACATTCCAAAGATACCCTTGGCTATAATTAGGAATAATGTATTCGACGACGGTGGGCAGTGCTACTGCTTCAAAAGCAACGACGGAAAAATAACCAAACAAAATACTCCATGAGCAAATAAAGGAGACATTGACCCCTAGTGCTCGGTGGGTATAAGTATGCTCACCGCCAGTAATTGGCATGGAGGCCGCAAGTTCAGCATACGTCACACCAATCAATACGACTACCAGACCGCCTATTAAAAAGGCGCTAATTGCGCCCCATATACCTGCCGAGATGATCCAACTACCTGCCAGTACAACCCAGCCCCAACCGACCATTGCACCGAATGCCAGTGCAATGATATCGAACACCCCTAGCGACTTTTTTAATTCAGACATAACCTACTCCTTGTCTGTGTTTCATCCGTGTGAGCCTGTTACAGCTACACTATTTTTGTTTCATGGGATCATACCCATCATGTTTGTTGTGTCTGTCGCGTCGCCGCAAAGTTTAACTTTGCCGTCGGTATAGTATTCAAACAGCAAAAACAAAAACGGCGTCTTGACTTGCAAGGCGCCGTTAAAAAACTCACTCAAAGCGAGTGTTATAAGGGCAACCTTGCCGTTATCTTTCATACAATCTTTTAACCAATATCGGTACTTGAACTAGCTGTACTTGGTTAAAAGCGCTCCATCGCTAAAGTAAATAACACTCAGTATTGCTTATGCCGTTAGAATACCTTTGATGATATCAAGGCCTTCTTGTAGCACTTCATCTTCAACCGTCAATGGCACCATCACACGAATGGCATTGCCATACATACCACAAGACGCTAGTAGCAAACCTTGCTCAAATGATTTTGCTTTTAGATTGGCTGCGGCGGCTGCATCAGGTTTGCCTTCGCTATCAATCAATTCAAACGCTAGCATAGCGCCCTTATGACGGATATGACCGATACTGCTAAGGTTCAAGCCTTTTAAGAATGAAGCAATGGTATCGCCAATCTCGATACTACGCTCAAGTAAGTTTTCTTCTTCGATCACTTCCATAACAGCAAGCGCCGCCACACAAGCAAGTGGGTTACCAGAGTAAGTACCGCCCAAGCCGCCTACTTGCGGCGCATCCATGATGTCAGCACGACCGATGACCGCAGAGATAGGATAACCACCCGCCAAACTCTTCGCAGCAGTCATTAGATCAGGCTCAACGCCTAGCTGTTCAGTGGCGAACAACGTACCGGTTCTGGCGAAACCACACTGTACTTCGTCAAAAATAAGCACGATGCCATGCTCATCACAAATCTCGCGCAAGGCTTTGGCAAATGACGGCGTTACTTGATGGAAACCACCCTCACCTTGGACTGGCTCAATGATCATTGCAGCCACTTCACTAGGATCGATATCTGCTTGGAAGATCATGTCAAGGCTATGTAATGCTTGCGCTTCTGTTACGTTCAACTCTTCTGCAGGGAACAACGCATGGAATACAGGTCCTGGCATCGGGCCAAAGTTCTTTTTGTATGGTAGTACTTTGCCTGTCAGGCTCATACACATCATGGTACGACCATGCCAGCCACCAACAAAAGAAATCACGCCTGGACGACGGGTTTTAGCACGAGCAATCTTGATGCAGTTTTCAACGGCTTCTGCGCCAGTGGTCAAAAAGAATGCTTTGGTATCGCCGCTGATAGGCGCTTTTTCGCATAGCTTTTCAGCCAAGTCCACATAGCATTCGTAGTTAATCATTTGCGCCGCAGTATGCGTAAATTTGTCTAACTGCTCATGGACACGTTGGGTGATTTTTGGATGGCTGTGACCCGTGTTCAATACTGAGATACCACCGACAAAGTCGATATAGCGCTTGCCTTCGATGTCCCAGATTTCTGAGTTCTTTGCTTTTTCTGCAAAGATAGGAAAGGCAACCCCAAGTCCTGTTGGTAAAACAGCTTTGCGGCGCTCAAGTAATGATTGATTGGTAGTCGTCATGGGAATGTCCTTTTCTTTGTTCGTAACATAAGTGCCATCTAAAGATTGGCGGTTCATTTGATGTCTGTTTTTGTACTTAGTAGATATCAAATGGTGATTGGTTGACCCAAAACACCACAGATATCCAAAAATTTGCGCTAATTGATACTTTTTTAATTGTTACTGTGCTAACCATTAAGCCAACTCATTAGGTTATGGCTATTAGGTGATATCAGAACACCAGTATTTGGTCGTGATATAGTCTTCGATGCCGTATTTTGAGCCTTCACGGCCAAAGCCAGACTGCTTCACACCGCCAAATGGGGCAACTTCTGTAGAAATCAAACCCGTGTTGTGACCGATGATGCCGTACTCAAGACCTTCGGTAACGCGCCATGAACGTGCATAGTCACTACTATAGAAGTAAGCGGCCAAGCCATAGATAGTATCGTTAGCAGCACGGATAACTTCTGCTTCGTCTTTGAAGGTAAAGATGGTTGCAATTGGTCCAAAGATTTCTTCAGAAGCGATGTCCATGTCACTACTAATATCCGTGATAACCGTTGGGTTATAAGTCAGCTCTGATGAGTCATTGATACTACCACCAGTGACCAGTTTTGCGCCTTTATCTAGCGCATCTTTTAACAAGGCTTGGACTTTATCTAACGCTTTTTTGTTGATAAGAGGGCCGATATCTACGCCTTCTTCTAAGCCGTTACCTACTTTTAATTCAGCGACTTTTTTGACAAAGATATCTAAGAATTTATCTTTGATACTGTCTTGAACATATACGCGGTTGGCGCAGACACAGGTCTGACCAGCATTACGATATTTAGAAGCGATTAAACCAGCAGCGGCTTTCTCTAGATCGGCATCATCAAAGACGATAAATGGCGCATTGCCACCCAGCTCTAACGACAGCTTCTTAATAGTCGGTGCGCATTGTGCCATCAGCGTACGACCTACTTCTGTAGAACCTGTAAATGACAGCTTATGAATGCGTGCATCACCCGTTAAGATGTCGCCGATGACAGAAGATTTACCGGTTACGACCTGAATGACGCCAGCAGGAATACCTGCTTGTTCTGCCAACACACCAAGTGCCAATGCCGAATACGGTGTCTCAGTAGCAGGTTTGACGATAATCGTACAGCCTGCGGCGAGCGCTGGCGCGACTTTGCGCGTGATCATCGCAGCTGGGAAGTTCCAAGGCGTGATAGCGGCACAAACACCAACTGGCTGCTTAAGAACGACATGACGTAGCTGTGTGCTATTAGCAGGAATCACATCACCATAGACGCGTTTGCCTTCTTCAGCAAACCAACGGATAAAGCTGTTGGCATAACCTACTTCACCACGTGACTCAGTTAGTGGCTTACCTTGCTCAGCGGTCATAATTATGGCCAAATCTTCTTTATTGGCATCGATTAGATCAGCCCACTTTTGCAATAACTCTGCACGCTCTTTGGCTGTTTTTGCTGCCCAGTCTGCTTGGACATCATGAGCGTAAGCAACGGCTTCGTTAACATCTTCTGTGGTGAGACTTGGTACAGTACCAATGAGCTCACCATTAAAAGGATTGTTGACATCAAGCACAGCTTCATCACTAGCAGCATGCCAGCCGTCTTTAATGAAGCAAGATTGTTTGAGTAAATCTGGATTTGATAACTGCAGCGCGTGTGACATGTTGACGCTCCTTGTCATATAGGATGTATTTATAAGAATGGATACAATGGTAAGTCGTAAATAATTATTGATAATTCGTTATTTGTTCAATATACTGAACACGTATTCTATATACGAGACGTCATTATAAGAACGATATGACGCGATTTGCAACCCTTAATCTCATTATTTTAAAAATTATCTTGTACTTCTTTCTTTTATTTCACTTTATAGGTTATTTATGAGCTCGACTGCCGTGCCTGCGCTAGACAAAACGTTTCAGATTTTGGACTTGATTACCGATAGCTCACAGCCTCTGACAGCGGCTCATATCGCTAAGGAACTGGGGCTACCTCGCAGCTCCACTCACAACATTTTGCAGAGTCTATTGTCCAAACATGTCATTTATAAAGACCCTGAAAGCCGTTTTTATTTGGGTTCATATTTGATGTATTGGGCAGGCAAGTACGAGCAGCAGCAAGGCGTGGTACAGTTGTTTAAAGATTTGATTGTGCAGTATCCGGTACTTCTTCAGCACACAGTGACCTTGTCAAAACTGGACTTGGGAGAGGTAGTATTTTTGGCTTGTCATGAGTCCCCTGCGCCGCTTGGCTTTACTTTTCGTGCAGGCGTTCGTGTACCTGCAGTATTTTCGGCGACAGGCAAAGCCATGCTATCGACGTTGTCGATGGACAGCATCAAATCATTGTATAAAGATACGTTTCCAATGCCGATGACCCAGCATGGGGTCAAGAATTTTACCGATTTGGCAACTGAGCTTGCGGTGATACAAGAAAGCCGAGTGTCTCTCGATGATGGACAATTGCGCGATGGAATGTACTGCTTGGGCACTTATATTCGTAATGCGTCAGGCAATGCGGTTGCTGGTATGGCCGTGAGTTTTTTGCAAGGAGAGTATGAGTCTAAACGGGCTGAGGTCAGTGCAGTATTGATTGAATTGGCGGAGCAAATTGAGCAGCATTTAGGCTTTACGGCAAATTGATAGGAATCTATAAAAAATAGGTCGCAGTGTTTACTCCTACACTCTGCGACCTATTTTATTACTTTCAATTTTATTTAAATATTACTGCCACTATTGCTGTTCTCGTCCATCAGTCCTAATAGGAATGCTTGCAGGTTGTCATTGAGCTTTTGAATATAATAGCCACCTTCAACCAAGACAATCAATGGCTTGTTTAGCTCTTTCATCTTTTGCGCCAATACTTTAAACCCTTCCGTACTGACGGCGCATCTCGCTTCTGGGTCGTTTTCATAAACATCAAACCCCAAGACATGAACGATAACATCAGGGTCAAATAGGGTCATTGCCTCGATAGACTTATCAATATACTCAAAAAATCTCACTTCATCGGTGCCATGTGGCATCGGGAAATTGATGTTGTAACCTTCGCCCTCGCCTATGCCTTTTTCAAACGCGTGCCCTGTTACTGCTGGGTAGAAGTTAACGGGGTCGCCATGTACTGAAGTATAAAGCACGTCTTTACGGTCATAGAATATTTCTTGAATACCCTGTCCATGGTGCATATCCGTATCGATAATGGCAATTTTTGCATATTTCTGGCGTAGATGTTCAGCGATGATGGCAGCGTTATTCAGATAACAAAATCCACCCGCGGCGCTTTTGCGAGCATGATGACCAGGCGGCCGTGAAAAGCAAAGCTGTATATGACTGTCAGCACGCTCGGTGTCTGTTGCCTTATCATTTAGCAGTGCTTCGGCTGCGTTAAGTGCTGTTTGCGCCGACCAATAGATAGATGTCCAAGAATGCTCACTAATGGGCGCACTGTCATCCGCTTGATACTTCGCCGCTCTTGCCATGATGCCTATACCGGGGTTGTCATACGGCACATAAATTCCTGTCTGCACCTGCGCGCCCAAATCTTCATCGACCGCCATCCACTCATCATAGCCATGCTTAAGAAACTCAACATAACCAAAGTCATGAACCGCCAATATTGGTGCGATGCCAACATCGGTAGCAGTAGTGACTTCTAGACCCAAAGCCACTGGTGCTTTCAACAGCTCAACCATACGCTCTGGTATTTCTAACGGTTCGTGCATTTTCCCATAAGAAAAATAAGGTAACGGTCTATGCAGACTTAGATTTTCATGGCTGTATATTTTCATGCTCAACATTCCTTGTTTGACACTACTTGGTTTTACATTATTGATTGGGATACTGCTTTATTTAACATTGTTTTTTTTAAGAAGTTCCATTTTCTAGCTTGTGTGTTTAGTCTCTATCGCTGTAAATATACGGCTGCCGACGCTACTTTAAACAATTCCATCGGCTTTTAGCTTTGCGATCATCTCGCTGTCATAGCCCAGTTTAGCAAGTGTACTATCAGTATGCTCGCTCAACTGCGGTGGCGGCGTGCGATAGCTGACTGGTGATGCGGATAACTTGATAGGGTTACCAAGTGCGCGTACTGGACTGCCTTGCTCGGTGAAATTAACAATCATATTCCTTGCTTGCGCTTGCGGCATGGCCAAGGCCTCAGCTACGTTATGAATCGCACCGCATGGAATACCTGCTTGATCTAAAACTTCTAACCAATAAGTGCGTGGTTTCTTGGCAAAATGCTTAGTCAGATCACGGCACAGCAGTTCGCGATTGGCAACGCGTTGTGGATTGGTCGTAAAACGCTCATCGGTATGCCAATCAACTGCGAGTACGTCACACAGTTTGGCAAATTGACTGTCATTGCCGCAAGCTAAAATAAAGTGCTGATCGCCCTCGCCCGCAAATACTTGATACGGCACGATATTAGGATGCTGATTGCCCAACCTTGGCGGTATCTTATCTGAGGCCAAATGATTCATACCGACATTAGCCAGCATGGCGAGCGCACTATCGAGCAATGCCACATCAACGTGTTGACCAACACCCGTATTTTGACGTGCCAGTAGTGCCGCTTGAATACCAATGGTCAACTGCAAACCTGCAAACAAATCAACCACTGCGACACCAACTTTGTGTGGTTCGCCATCACTAGGACCCGTGATACTCATCAGACCTGACAGACCTTGGATAATATAATCGTAACCAGGGCGCGCGGCATCGGGACCTGTCTGCCCAAACCCTGTCAATGACGCATAAATCAGACGCGGATTGTCTTGTTTTAAGCTGTCATAATCCAAGCCATATTTTTTCAGACCACCGACTTTGAAGTTTTCGACCAAAATATCACTGTCAGCGATTAGCTGTTTAATAATGGTTTGCCCTATTGGCGTAGTGATATCTACCGTCAGTGATTTTTTATTGCGGTTAATGGTAGCGTAATAAGCAGAGGTATCATCGCTGAATGTTGGCGGTGCCCAATGACGCGTCTCATCACCGATATGAGGACGCTCAACCTTGATGACTTCGGCACCCAGATCAGCAAGTACTTGGGTACAAGAAGGCCCTGCCAACACTCTCGATAAATCAAGCACTTTGATACCATGCAATGCGCCCTTTGCCAAGTCATTGCTGTTACTATCGACAGTCATAATAATCCCTTATTGTGTGGCGTATTTTTTGACTTTTTAATCATAAAATTGTTATTCATGATTTAGCTATTTAACCGTTACATCATGAAGAACAACTGAAAAACGTACGCTACTGTTAATGCTCTTTTGATAAAAAGCCAAGCAGTAACGTACGTCATAAAATACAGTTGTACCAAAAACTATTAGCTAAAAACGTTTAAAAGAACGCTTGAATGCCTGTCTGTGCACGGCCTAGGATAAGCGCATGAATATCATGTGTACCCTCGTAAGTATTGACGGCTTCCAAGTTCATCACGTGACGGATGATATGGAACTCATCAGAGATACCGTTACCGCCATGCATGTCACGAGCGATGCGAGCGATATCAAGTGCCTTGCCGCAGTTATTACGCTTAATAAGTGAAATCATTTCAGGCGCTGCGTTGTCTTCATCCATCAAACGACCGACACGTAGCGCTGCTTGTAGACCTAAGGTGATTTCTGTCTGCATATTGGCCAGCTTCAACTGTACCAGCTGCGTTGCGGCTAGCGGACGACCAAACTGCTTACGATCGAGCGTGTACTGACGAGCGGCTTTCCAACAGAATTCTGCCGCACCCATCGAACCCCAAGCGATACCATAGCGGGCTTTGTTCAAGCAGCCAAATGGCCCTTTTAGACCACGGATATCTGGGAAAGCATTGGCTTCAGGGACGAATACTTTGTCCATGACAATCTCACCCGTGACTGATGCACGTAATGAGAACTTGCCTTCGATTTTCGGCGCAGATAATCCTTTCATACCTTTGTCTAAAACAAAACCGCGAATCTCGCCAGCATCATCTTTTGCCCACACGACGAATACGTCAGCGATAGGACTGTTGGTGATCCACATTTTATTGCCAGTCAGCTCATAACCGCCATCCACAGCGCGCGCACGAGTAGACATCGATGAAGGATCAGATCCTGAATCTGGCTCAGTCAGACCGAAGCAGCCTACATACTCACCTGTGGCAAGCTTAGGCAAATAACGCTCTCTTTGCTCTTCTGTGCCATACGCCCAAATAGGATGCATCACTAGGCTTGATTGTACACTCATCGCTGAACGGTAGCCCGAATCAACGGCTTCCACTTCCTTGGCAATCAGACCATAGGCGACACTTGATAAGCCAGCACAGCCATAACCTTCAATCGTGACACCAAGCAGACCCATTTCACCCATTTGACGCATGATATTACGGTCAAAATTCTCATTGCGATTGGCTTCAATAATGCCAGGCATCAGCTCTTTTTGAAAAAACTGACGCGCGCTGTCGGTGACCATGCGCTCTTCTTCAGTGAGCTGATCACGTAACAAGAAAGGATCTTCCCAATCAAAACGTGGGCTAGTAGATGTTGCCATGTGGATCTCCTTGGTATCAGTCATCCTGACTGACGAATAGTGATTGATACATCATTTGGTCTAACAAGTCATTGACTTCGTTATTCCGCTGTGCGAAACTTAGTTTCATAATTTAAAACCATTTAACCAAACTTTCGCTGCCCTGTAAACCTTTATCAAAAAAATATGAGTATAAAATGACGAAACCCTTATCAAAAGCTACTCCGCTACTCGAACGCATGCATGCAACAATGAGTCAAAACAAGGAAGAGAATGACCGACAGTTTGTGACGGCATTGGGACGGGGACTAATCATACTGGCAGCTTTTGAGCACCATGAGCGGCTCACCCATCAACAGCTATGTCAGATGACAGATCTGCCAAAAGCAACCATTACTCGCCTTATCCATACCTTAACCACGCTTGGGTTTTTACGTGTCACTGAGCACGGACAGTATCAATTGGGCAGTAGTGCGGTACGTCTCAGTGCGACTGCATGGAGTCGCCACGATATGGTGGCAGCGGCTGAACCATTATTACGGCAGTTCGCCAGTGAGAATGAAGTATCAGTGAATTTGGCGACCGAAGTCGAAGGAGAAATGCGCTATCACGCCTGTTGCCGTAGTCCTGCTCGCCTATCAGTCAACTTGCAGGTTGGCTCCGCCGTACCTGTCGCACGCACTGCCATTGGACGTGCTTTTTATGCGGTAAGTACGCAAGCGAGAAAGGCGGTCATCATTAGTAATCTACAAGAGAATTTGTCTGTTGAAGATTATAACCATGCGCAAACTGCCCTAGCTAGCGCAGCAGAGCATTATGAAAAATACGGCTATACCGTGTCTGATGGGGAATTTTCTACTGATATACTGGCAGTCGCGGTCGGGGTCTATGATGTTGCAACAGGACAATACGCGTATTCGCTGAATGCCAGTGTACCAAGCGCTAACTGGGAAGCGGATGAGTATGCAGCGATGATAGTGCCAAAATTGCAGGCCTTAGCGGAGCGGATTGGTGGTGGGGTTTAAAAGAAAATAAACTAGAATTAACCAGGGGATATTCATATTACAAATTTTAAAGTATTATAAATATAATCAACTACTGCCGACATTTGGAACCTAAAATGGATATAGAAAAGTTATCTAAAATTGCTGAATCATTAAGACAATACAGAAGAGCTGAACTCAAAGACTTTGAAAGGGATATAGGAGCCAAACCTATAGACCAGCTCTATGTCGATGCACTGCCTGGCAATGCAGTACTTAATTCAGTATTGTCTAGCAATACAACTTTTCTAATAGGCAGAAAGGGCACTGGTAAAAGCACTGTATTTGCCAAAGCACAATCAGTATTACGTAGTGAAAAAAACATAATATCAGTGTACATAGATGTAAAATCTCTAGTTGATGTACTGCATAATAATGAAGCGAATCCTACGAACTTAGATACCTATAATATATCTCCTATCACATTCCGCTCACACTTATTAAGAAAGGAGATACTTGGACGAATTATTTCAGAACTTTTAAAAGAAATTGAAGTTAGTAGTGGAAAAATAACACTATTAGAACGTTGGAAAGGGATTAAACGACAGTACGAAGAACTCATGGCTAGTCTTAATGAAATAGCTAGGCAGGTAAAAAGTGCCAAATTAGAACAACACGAAATTCCTATTCTTCAAAAAATCAGTAGTCAAATCAGAACGAAAAAACAACAGGAAAACTCTCATGGAACTGCTAGCTCTATAAAGGCTAGTGGTAATATCAATCCAACAAATGTCGAAATAAATAGCGATCTTAGTAGTTCTTATAATGACTTCGATAAAACATTGGATGATAATGAAATATACAATGAATATTCAGATATAGTTTTTAAATCATTTCCTTTTAATAAAATAATTGAAGATATTCAAACTCTTATTTCTGAGTCTGGGATGTCTAGACTAGTTGTCTTCTTTGATGATTTTTCTGAACTAAGTTTTATAGATCAAAGATTGTTTGTAGATGTTGTTTTATCACCTTTAAACAACTCAAGTAATGAGAAAGTGAAACTAAAAGTAGCAGCATACCCTGGTAGGGTTTACTACGGAAGAATAGACCCTAGCAAAGTAGATACAATCAGTTTGGATTTTTCTGACCTATATGAAGCTTCTGAAGTACAAGAAATGGAGAAGTCGGCCTCTAACTATGCTTATAGACTTCTAGAAACGAGATTCAAGGCTTTTGATGTAGTGCTAGAAGATTACTTTGATTTTACTACTGACGAAGAAAGAGCAGAGTTAATGAAAGCTATTTTCCAAGCGTCATTCAATGTTCCTAGAATAATAGGTTATTTACTTCAAACATTATACTTAGATCGAGTATCGAAATCTCAAAAAATCACCTCTGCTTCTATCAAACTGGCTTCAAGAAAATATTACGAGAGTACTATAAAGAAGTATTTTGATAGATTCAATAGGTATGCTCTTGAGCCTTTCGAAAATAAACTAGATAGGCATAATCAAAGTGAACTTTTAAAATCTCTTATTCACGAAGCTAAGAACATCAGAAAAAAAATTACTGGTAATGAAATTGGAGGTAATTATTTTTCGGAACTGCAGGGTATACCTCCGACAAGCCATTTCACTGTTAGCCCTGAATTAGAAGATGTGTTTTCGTCACTGGAATCTAACTTCTTCTTATCCAGATATAAAAATATGAGAAATAAAAATGGAGATGACGTTGTAGTATATGCATTTTTTTTGGGTCTATGCGAAAGTGAACGTATGGCCTGGGGTTATCCTCTAGGCAGACCTTTCAGACATTACTTTCAACAAAGATGTTTTGAGTACACAAGAGCAGTTCATCAGTTTCTTTCCAAAAACTCTACAATTAAGTGTAATAGTTGTGGAAACTGTTATCCAATGGAACTAAAGCCGAGTTTAGAATTATATAAATGGAAATGTCCTACATGCTTAGAAGGATTATGTGAAGTAACTAACCTTTCTGACGACTTTAAAAAAGAGGTAGAAAGACTTAATCAAGAAATTATGTTAGAACCTGTTGAGTTGGAAATTATAAGTGTCATAAATGATGAGGAGAGAAGAATGAGAGCAGGTGAAATATCTGCTTTGATTGATACTACTCATCAATTAGTGGGAAAACGTACCAGCAAGCTCCGAGACATGGGTCTTATAATCAAAGATATAGATGAAATTGATAATCGTATAAGAAATGAGCTTACCGACAGGTGTAAGGAAACATACTTCGAATAATCGATTATAGTAGCTCTTTCATTGCAACAGTTTATAAAGGATTGATTCAACTCATCAAACCTCAGCCCAAATTTCATTAGATACTTACGCAATCTATCGCTATCGTTCGGGCTTTTTAATTTATCGCGCGAATTCGCGTATAGATAGCGCCCCGCCGCCGCTTGGTTTTTATAGCTGATACATACCTCAATCACATACGCCAGTTGCACCGCATCAAATGGATAAATAGTTGTCAGCATGTCTTCATCTAGATATTTTCTTAAAATATTATGGCTACCCTGCTCAACGGTTTCGCTGTTTAAAGTAACATATGGGCTATTTTTAATCACTTTATTGCATATACTGTCATTACTTATTTCCATAATCGAACTAATGCCGCTCTCAACAGAAATGATTTGGATAACCCTGTTACCCATTGATACCGACGTAACGACGTCATGCGTGTATGATGTACGCGACAAATGTAAGCATCTTATCTATATCAATCATTACTATTGAGCCTCGTTATGCCTGAATCTCGTACCAATCTGAACCCTGAACCCAAAACCAGCTCGCCGTATTTTATCGGATTATTACTTCGCTATAGCACGTTCGGCGCGGCGATTTTAATTCTATTAGCGGGTCTATTATTGGTAAGTTGGTGGCTGATTGTGATCGGTGGTTTGGCTGTGGCACTTGGTATTTATGATTTGATTCAGTCCAAGCACGCGATATTGAGCAACTACCCCGTCGCTGGACATATTCGCTATGTGTTAGAAGATTTCCGCCCTGAGATTCGCCAGTACCTACTTGAGGACGATAAAGAACAAGTGCCGTTTTCACGCCAGCAGCGTGCGCTAGTTTATCAACGTGCTAAGAACGTTAGTGATACTAATGCCTTTGGTACGCTAGATAATTTATATACTCATGGTAAAGAATGGTTTTTGCAATCCACCATCAGTGCACCACTAGAGAACAAAGACTTTCGTATTATGGTAGGCGGTGAGCGTTGTCAGCAGCCACACGATATGTCGGTATTCAATATCTCTGCGATGAGCTTTGGCAGTCTGTCAGCCAACGCCATCATGGCACTCAATCAAGGCGCAAAACTCGGCGGCTTTACTCATGACACGGGCGAAGGCGCTATCAGCCCTTACCATCGTAAGTTCGGTGGCGATTTGATTTGGGAATTGGGTACAGGCTACTTTGGTTGCCGTGATAATGATGGTAACTTTGATCCACAGTCTTTTGCTGAAAAAGCCGTCGATCCTCAAGTTAAAATGATTGAAATCAAGCTTTCACAAGGTGCCAAGCCTGGTAAAGGTGGCGTCCTTCCTTCTAGCAAAATTACGCAAGAGATTGCAGACACACGTCAAGTACCTACGGGTCAAGACTGTATCTCGCCTTCTTCGCATACCGCATTTAGCACCCCGCGCGAGTTAGTCGCCTTTTGGCAGCAGCTGCGTGAGTTATCTGGTGGCAAGCCAGTTGGCTTCAAGCTATGTATTGGTCAGCCATGGCAGTTTATGGCGATTGTCAAAGCGATGATAGAGACGGATAACTATCCTGATTTTATCGTTATTGATGGTGCAGAAGGCGGCACAGGTGCAGCGCCTGTCGAGTTTATGGACAATGTCGGCATGCCAATGGTTGAAGGGTTTTTGCTCGTACATAATACCTTAGTCGGTGCAGGTATTCGTGACAAAATTAAGCTTGGCGTCAGTGGCAAGATCGTATCAGGCTTTGATATTGCGCGCATGATTGCGCTAGGTGCCGATTGGTGTAACTCAGCACGTGGCTTTATGTTTGCAGTCGGCTGCATTCAGTCGCGCTCTTGTCATACCAACACTTGCCCGACGGGTGTGGCAACCCAAGATCCATATCGTCAAAAGGCGCTCGACGTCCCTAGTAAGGCTGAGCGTGTTGCAAGTTTCCACAAAAACACGCTAAAATCGCTTGCCAGTATCGTAGGCGCGGTCGGTTTACAGCATCCTAGCCAATTACAGCCGTACCATATCGCACGCCGTCTAGATGATGGGCAAATTAAGCTGCTATCTAAATTCTTCTACTTTGCTGATAAAGGCGCGTTGCTCGATCATAGTGCCCGTGCCGATGTATTTAACCAGATGTGGGTCATGGCAAACCCTGATAGCTTCTTAGCCAATAATGACGCACTCATTGCTTATAACAAAGACTCGCGTGATAAGGGCAAGGAAACTGGCGCGCCAACAGAACACAGCGCTGGGTATAATTCTGAGCACTTGACCAATCTCACCGATGGTGGACGATTAATTGGTAATGTGAACAATACAATCCGTGACTTTCCGCCTACTAATGACTGAATCAGTGCCTAAATCGTTGTTCTTAAAAAGTAGTGATGAAGGAGTAATTAAGCGGTAGATAGTAACCAAACTCAAATAATTTACACATTAAAAGACGCGTGATTGATGCCAAGTTCTATTTTTAACTTATTCTTATCAACGATAGTGCTTGCGCTAGGCCTGAGCGCTTGCCAGCAGACAAATACCAATGCGACTAGTAGCGATACCGATAGCTGGTCATGTCAGACTAAAGACACGCCCTTTGCTTATAGTGTTTGCCGTGTCGATGCTACCGCGTTAGCGAGCGAGCGTTATTCATTACAACTGTTTTGGCAATCCTCTGATAACAATGAGCCTCTGCTGACCTTTGATGCGTTATTGGCCACATTACCGAATCATGAGACCCTCAAATTTGCGATGAATGCAGGCATGTATAATGAAAACTATGCGCCGATTGGCTATACCGTCATCGAAGGCAAAGAACTCAAATCGCTAAATACAAAAGAAGGTGGCGGTAATTTTCATCTATTACCTAATGGGGTTATGTGGTGGGACCAAGCTGGCAACGTGCAAATCACCGAAAGTAATGCGTTAAATGAGCAGATAAGCAATGGTGATGTGCAGCCTTGGTATGCGACGCAGTCGGGTCCTATGCTGGTCATCAATGACGAGATACACCCAAAGTTCAACCCTGATAGCAGCTCAATCAAACTGCGTAATGGTGCAGGCGTTTGCCGTGATGGCAGTATACAGCTCGTTAATAGCTATGAGCCTGTGACCTTTTATCAGTTTGCAGAACTATTTAAGAATGAGTTAGGTTGTTCAAACGCGCTGTTTTTAGACGGTGGTATTGCCTCAGCATTGTATGCGCCTAGTATCGATAAGCAGGATAAAAAAGAGATGGGCGTGATGATTGGATTGGTTGAAAATAAAGAGTAATACGCATCTATATTTCAATGTTAATATCTAACTCCTATTGCTTCTTATATTGCGTTCAATAAAAAGCACTTGAAATGACGTTGTCATTCAAGTGCTTTTTTTGTTATTGGTAATAATTAATGGCTAACAATCGCTAAAAACTAACCACCCAAGCTCATTTTAGGGCCAAACGGTTCGTAGTGAACGCTATCGGCACCATGATCTAATGCTACCAACCCATCAATCATACTTTCCATAAATGGCATCGAGCCGCACACATAGATATCAGCAGGCTTAGGCAAGGTAGCAAGCCATGTCTCATCTAATATCTGCCCAGACTCAAAGTAAAAGATATGTTTTTCTACGCTCTCAGCCTTAGCAAGTAATGCCTCTACCTGATCAGAGAAAGCATGATGGGCGATATTTTGACATGCATAAACCCATATAATAGGTCGTTTAGGATTGGCTAATACTTGCGCCTCTAGCATAGACAGTACAGGCGTAACCCCAACACCTGCACTCATCAACACTAACGGAATATCATATTGCTGTACCAAATCTTGATTGAGCGCAAAGTCACCAGCTGGCGCCGATAATAGAACCGTATCACCGACTTCTAGTTGGTCATGCATATAGTTAGAAACCAACCCATGATACTCATTACGGTTATCACGTCGAACAGCAAACTGAATGCCTGCATCAATACTAGCAGAGTATAAAGAATAATGGCGCAAGGCTATATGGTCGCTGTCTTTTGGGTCTGTTTTCACCGTGATATATTGACCAGCATTTAAAGTCAAATTGCTTAAATCAATATCTTGAGCGTTTGCTAAATTATTGCCTTTACTGTTCTCACTCTTATCGACTGGTACCACGGTAAAGGCTGCAATATCCGTAGCAGCTGCTACCTTTTCAGTCACTATAAAAGGCGCAAAACCTTTCCACATCGCCTGCTCATACATGCCATGTTCAATCTGAATAAATACCGAAGCGATCTCATCATAAGCTTCCGTCCAAGCATCAATAATGTCATCGGTAGCCGCCTCACCTAGTACTTCTTTTATCGCCCCGATCAGATGTTTGCCGACGATCGGATAATGCTCAGGCAATATCTGTAACGCTCTATGCTTATGGCTAATCTGGGTCACTTGTGGCAATAGCGTAGCCAACTTGTCCAAGTGCTTGGCAGCAGCCAATACCGTCATTGCTAGTGCCGTCTGCTGTCTTCCCAATTTTTGATTGGTCTCATTAAAAATATCTAACAGCTCAGGGTGCTCATTAAACATATTTTTGTAAAACACAGTGGTAATCGCAACGCCATGTTCTTCAAGTACAGGAACAGTTGCGGTGACGATTTCTAACGTTTTTGGTGAGGCCATGTTGTTTCTCTTAGTCATTAACTGCATTGATAAATTGAAATGTTAAAAATAATCCGTCTAAACTGGCAATAATGAGCAGACCTTTTTACAGTGGTCGTCAAAATTTTTAACCGCCCAATTCAGAATATTTATAACATTCATTTTAAATGAATGTTAACACAATTTACTAGACATACCAATATACAATCAATATCGATCTTATTTGCATCAACAAAATAACAGCCGCTATGTTGTCATAACGGCTGTTATTATAAGGATTCAAGCTGTGCTAACAGGTTTTATTTATTCATCAATCGGGCTGAATATCAAAATTACCGTGCCATATATTGAGTCATTTCTTCAACACCATGTAGCGTCATCGGATACATCTTATTTTCAAACAGTTTTTTAATTTCAACGATGGTTTGCGTATATTGCCAATACGACGGGTTTTCAGGATTGAGCCAAGTGACTTTATCAAAATGCTCCAGTACACGCTTTAACCAAACGATGCCCGCTTCATTATTCATATACTCTACGCTACCACCGACTGTCATCAACTCATAAGGTGACATCGATGCATCACCGACGAAGATGACGCGATACTCGCGCCCATATTTATTGAGTAGCTCAAACGTTGGCATCGGTGCGCTATGGCGACGATTATTATCTTTCCATACATAGTCATATAGACAGTTATGAAAATAAAAGAACTCTAATGTTTTAAATTCATTCTTTGCCGCAGAAAATAGTTTCTCGAGCGCTTCGACATGGATGTCCATACTGCCACCCACATCAAACAGCATCAGCACTTTGACTCGGTTACGGCGCTCTGCTTGCATATGAATATCGAGCACACCCTTTTTTGCCGTGCGTTTAATAGTCTCATGAATATCGAGCTCATCAGCACTACCGGTCCGTGCAAACTGACGCAGATTGCGTAGCGCCATTTGAATTTGGCGAGTACCGAGCTGATTGTCGTCATCGAGATTGCGATATTTTCGCTGCTCCCAGACTTTTGCTGCACTGCGTTTGCGAGACTCACCGCCGACACGTACGCCTTCTGGATGGTCACCATAGGCACCAAATGGCGAAGTTCCGCCTGTGCCTACCCATTTACTGCCACCTTGATGACGCTCTTTTTGCTCTTTTAACCGCTCCTCTAACGCCTTCATCAGCTCCTCAAGCGAGCCGTACTTTTTCAGTAGGCGTCTTTGCTCTTCGGTTAGATTCTTTGGATCGAGCTTTAAATCTAGCCACTCTTTGGGCACGTCCGTTAGCTTGGCTAATAGCTCATCTATATCGAGACTATCGACACCTTCAAAATAATCCGCCATGGCCCGATCGAACTTATCAAAATGGCGCTCGTCTTTGACCATGCACAGTCGAATCAGCCGATACATATCTTCGCGGCTAGCAAAAGTAGTCAGTGCTGGATCTTCAGGATGCGACTGCATCATCAGCCCTTTATCTAACGCGGCATTGAGATCGAGCAGCTCGCGCGTACTGACTGGCACGCCATAAGTACGCAAGGTATAGAATAGTTTGATAAACATAAGAGTCGTATCACTTATTGGCTGATATTATTATCTGGTGATATTGCTGATATCATTAATTGGTACAGGTTGAGCGCTTGCGTTGACTTTTACATCAGACATTCGATATTGGATATAAAAGGTTAAAGCCAATGCAAGCGGCAAACATTAGCGACGCATCATATTGGCAAAACGCTGTAATAAACTCACATCTGCCTCGTTTTTGAGCAACGCACCATATAGTGGCGGGATAGATTTCTCACCGCGCAGATTTTCTTCTAGCTCGTCCTGAGCCATATCATCAGCAAGTAACAAGGTTAACCAGTCGACCAACTCAGACGTTGATGGCGGCTTTTTAAGACCTTGAATACCACGCAGCTTATAGAAAATATCCAATGCATCATTGACCAGTTTTTCCTGAATGTCTGGAAAATGCACTTCGATGATTTGGCGCATGGTTTCTTCTTCTGGGAAGTCAATATAATGAAAAAAACAACGACGCAAAAATGCATCTGGCAGCTCTTTTTCATTGTTTGAAGTAATAATAACCACTGGACGCTGCTCGGCAGTAATAGTTTCGCCCGTCTCATAAACATAAAAAGACATCTTATCAAGCTCATGTAGCAAATCATTTGGGAACTCGATATCGGCTTTATCAATCTCATCAATCAGCAGTACGCTACGCTCTGTACTGGTAAACGCATCCCACAGCTTGCCCGGCTTGATATAGTTGGCAATGTCATAGACCTTATCATCACCCAACTGTGAATCGCGCAGGCGTGATACTGCATCATACTCATACAGTCCTTGCTCAGCCTTAGTCGTCGATTTGACGTGCCAAGTAATCAGCGGCATACCCAAACTCTCAGCAACTTCTTCGGCAAGCAATGTCTTACCTGTTCCAGGCTCGCCTTTGATCAGCAATGGCTTTTGTAAGGTCATAGCGGCATTTACGGCCAGTTGCAAATCATCGGTAGCAATATAACTACTGGTACCAGTAAAGTTTTGCTTAGTATTGTCAGCTGTGGTCATAATCAGATCTCGATTGTTGTTATAGATAAATTGTTATAAATGGATAGGTCTAAAACATAAATGACTAATAACGAATAAATTGGTAAAGAATAAATTAGATTAGCACAGCCTGATGCATTGCCAAAATACTCATGCGTTCGCATTTATTAACAATTGTTATGTGCAATGTATAGTGAGCTATTATCTATATGCCTAGTAAACAATCTGGCACAAAAAAAGACACGCAATGGTGTCTTTTTATTCGGGTATCAAATAAATTCTAAAACAATAGTACTATCTTAATGCCTAGCCTATTTTTATCACTTATCAGACGTATCGCTATCCGTTTTTTTAGCCAATGTACTGTCTTTTTTTAAGTTTACATTGGTGTCAGGCTGGTCGGTTACGGTAGCGCCTTCTGGCAAATAGCTGCCTGTGGTCATTTGCAATGTGGCCTGTGTATCTTCTGCGCTGCGACTACGGGCTTTGTCCAAACTTGATGCAAATGCGCTGCGTATCAGCTGCCATACAAAACCAACGAACAACCCTGCGACCAGTATCACCAATATCGGCAGCATATTGGCAACCGCGCCTGCGTAATCTTTCATCATCACAGCATAGACGACGCTAATACTGGCTGGTGCAAGCTCGCTCGGATCACCAAGCGCTGTACCTGGTGCTAGTAATACTGCAAACAGAACCATCCAGCTCATACCGCCCAATGGTTTTGGCAGTACACGAGCAACGAGTATCCATAGTACTAGTACCAAAACAGCACCGCCCAGATAAGCATACATAGGCAAATCAGCGGGCGGGACATCCTTTACCATTTGGCCCCACCAAATAGCAATCTCACCGAGAATGTCACTGATAGACTCTAGCGGTAAGCTATGTAAGATATTTTTTAACCAGTCCATGCGTGTTTATTTACCTGCGTTTATCGCCGGTGACACAATCTGTGTCTAGCGGTATATGTGCGTTCTGTAGAACCAGAATGAGGCCAAATACATAATGAACTTGTGCATTATGTAGGCTTATATATGCATTGCGTAGGGTGTCAGTTTATCACGACTCTCTACTCAAATGCATGTGAGCAAATGTGTCGTAGGTTTTTATTAACGCTGTTTTCAAGGTAGCGTACTGATATTTCCTACCATACTTACTTGCTGACAAATCCATTAATTATAGATGCTGTCCTGCGATTCACGAGCACGCAGTTCTGCTTGGCGGCGCATCACATCTTGCGGCGGCAACTGCACAAAGTAACCTTGAGACTGTAGTTTTGCCAGTACTTCTTCTTTGTCGACACGAGCGAGCTTATCTTTAGTTGATAAGTCCAGATGCATGACGAACTTACTACGGCCTAAACCTGCACGGAAATCTTTTGGTAATACACCAAGCCAGTCTTTGATTTCATCAGTATCATCAGGATAATCAGGACGCGCAATGTAGATATACATGTCGTCGTGTTTGGGAAATTTATAAATATCGCAATGCATAAAAACCACCTATCAGAAACTATGGGCGTAGGTTAGCATATTTCAGGCAAATACCAGTAGTCGCTTTGCGTTTTGCTATGGTAATTTTTGTCAAAACACACAGACAAAACGCTGATATGAGCGATAAAAATATCATTGTAAAACATAACCTATTTGACAGACTTCCCTATCAAAACATTATTTTTGCCAAATTTATTTATTTTAATGGCTTTGATGACTTGTAAAAGCGCTTTGAACCTTTCATAATAAAAGCGTTTTTCAGGAGAGAGTTTATCAGCATCATTTTTGTATTAAACCCTATTGGTTATACAACTATCGCAATTGCTAGATAACCACCGAAGGCGCATCCACCCTGCCAATCGCTCAGGTAAAAGGACTGAAAAACGCATGTCACTGCTGTTTGATAGTGTTTAGTAGCATGACGCTCATAGCGCACTACTTTTTTATCAAGCATAAGGCATAACAAATCTGGAGAGTGGTAAGAACGGACGACGTCTTACCCACCGAAGGGGAGAAAATACGACATTATCAATCCTTGCTTTTATAGCGTAATCTTTCAAAGATTAATAATGATAATTCGTGTTGAAAATCTCAGGTTACAGGACAGATAGGGCTTTTGCTTAAACCGACGTTCAGTGTTGGTTTGGCTTACTGCTTTATCTTTTTTTTCTGTGCTACCCTTGGTTGCAATACTTGCACCCTGCAATGTTGCTTCTCGCTACTATGATACTGCACATCGCTCATTACTCTATCGAGTACGACTGATGTACACATAAGGATTTGTTATGACCGACACTCAAAACGCCAACTCTTCAGCTCCTAAGCGCACGCCTCTTTACCAATCTCATATTGATAGTGAGGGCAAACTGGTCGATTTTTCTGGTTGGGAATTGCCCATTCATTACGGTTCACAAATCGAAGAGCACGAAGCGGTACGCACAGATGCAGGTATGTTTGATGTCTCACATATGGTTGTGACTGATATCAAAGGCGCTGATACCAAAGCATGGCTACAAAAACTGCTCGCAAACGATATCAACAAACTCACTACCGCTGGTAAAGCGCTGTACTCTGGCATGCTCAATGAGCAAGGCGGCATCATCGATGATTTGATCGTCTACCTGATGAATGCAGAAGAAACTGAGTACCGCATCGTCTCTAACGCAGCCACTCGTGACAAGGATTTAGCACAGTTTAATAAAGTCGCCGAAGGTTTCGATATTACGATTACCGAGCGACCTGAGCTTGCTATGCTTGCCGTGCAAGGTCCAAATGCTATTGCAAAACTGGCTCAGGCCAAACCAAGCTGGACAGATACCTTAGCATCACTAAAACCTTTCGTTGGTGCTGATTTGACCGATATCGAAGGCACTGATTGGTTTGTGGCTCGTACTGGCTATACTGGTGAAGATGGCGTCGAAGTCATTATGCATGCCGATGATGCCCCTGTTTTCTTTGAACAACTAAAAGGAAATGGTATCAAACCTGCTGGTCTTGGCGCACGTGATACCTTGCGTATGGAAGCGGGCATGAATCTTTACGGTCATGACATGGATGAGAATGTTAGCCCTTATGAGTGCAACATGGGCTGGACGCTTGCACTAAAAGACGATCGTGCCTTTGTCGGCCGTGAAGCATTGGTCAGCAAACGTAAGCAGTCAAAAGAAGACAACACTGCTATGAAGCAAGTGGGTCTGCTATTGACCACGCGTGGCGTATTGCGTGAAGGCATGACAGTGACTATCAATCAAGGCACTGATAACGAGCAAACTGGCATTATCACCAGCGGCACATTCTCCCCTAGCCTAAAAAATTCAATCGCGATTGCCCGTGTGCCTGCCAGCTTATCAGAAGATGACAGCGTACAAGTCGATCTACGCGGTAAAGGTAAGTTCGTCGATGTACGCGTATTGAAGCTACCTTTTGTCCGTAACGGCAAGCAACAGTTTGACTCTTAGGTCTTATAAATTCTATCATTAGAGCGCGTTGTCATTTTGCACGCAATTATAAAAATGGCAACACGCCTAGCCTCCATTATTTTTGTTAATTAACCTCTATCACTTAGGAGAGAGACCATGAGCAACATCCCAGCAGAGCTAAAATATATTGCGAGTCACGAGTGGCTACGCCTAGAAGACGACGGTACGATCACTGTTGGTATCACTGACCATGCTCAAGATCTATTGGGTGATGTGGTATTCGTTGAGCTACCAGATGTGGGCGATATCATCGCTGTCGATGACGAAATCTCAGTTGTTGAATCAGTAAAAGCGGCTTCTGACGTTTATGCCCCTATTTCAGGTGAAGTCATCGCTATTAACGAAGCACTAGAAGATGATCCTGAAATCATTAACTCTGACCCATACGGTGAAGGTTGGTTCTTCAGAATGAAGCCTGACAACATCGCTGATTACGAAGCACTAATGACTGCTGACGAGTACGAAAGCGACTTATAAGCTAAGCACGTAAGCTAATCATGCTCTCGCAAGACATTAACATTTGTAAGATATTAGCTCGTACAAAGCACTAGCCCCGACTAAACATAGATACTGGCAACAGCTGGTATCTATACTCCCTATTTAAACGATTTAAAAACCTTTCTCATTAAAAGTATTGTCTTAGTGACCATGCTTGTTATTTGAAAGCAGCTTTATATATAGATCTCCAACAATCATTATCGTCCGATGTTATTGCTACCAAGCGTTATCTCATTGACTCGTATTGATCACCTATTCGAATCCCAATGAATACGTGCTATCAATAACGACGCAAACTGATAACCCAATTCTCAGCATGGATCCTAATATGAATGCCAACACCGATAATAAAGACCCCATTGCCACACCAAACCATACGCCGCAGCTACAAGCGTTTCGCGATATCGTAGAGTCACGCCGTTCCGTGCGCCGTTTTACTGACACACCTATCCCTGACGACGTACTGGCAGACTGTCTGCGTTTGGCCATGCTAGCACCAAACTCTAGCAACCTACAGCCGTGGGAATTTTATGTTATCGATGATGCTGACAATCGCAAACGCGCCGTCAAAAACTGTATGAATCAAAACGCCGCAAAAACATCAGCCCGTTTGATTGCCATCGTTGCTCGTACTGATGTTTGGCACGATCACGCTAAGCAAGTATTGCGCGAATATCCTGATCAGCCAGTGCCAAAGAAAGTGAAAGACTACTACAACAAAGTCGTCACAATGGACTTTTTGCGCGGCCCAGCCAACGTGGTTTCGGCTGCAAAATGGGGCGCAACGCAAGTGGTCAGACGCGTAAAAGGCCCAATCAAATCGCCTTATTATACCTTTGAAGACACCAAAAACTGGGCAACCAATAACACCGCGCTTGCCGCCGAAAACCTGATGCTAGCATTACGCGCTCATGGTTTTGATAGCTGTCCTATGGGCGGCTTTGATGAGCCTGCCATGAAAGCGTTGCTCAATCTTAGCGACGACCATCATATCGTTATGATGCTTGGCGCAGGCGAGCGCGCTGACAGTGGCGTTTACAACACCCAGTTCCGCTTTGATCAAAAACAGTTTGTGCATTACGTATAACGTACCGCTCACATTATTCCCTTAATTGCTATTTTGTTTATTACTCCCTTAACCAAGGATTGTCATGACTATCTCTCAAAACCCATCGTTTGATACCTTTCAAGGATTGTTCAACGAAGCTGAATTTGTCTATCGCCACTTAGGTTCGAACGAAACCAAGCAAGCTGACCTACTCAGCGCTGTTGGTTATAAAGATATGCAAAGCTTTATCAATGACACTGTGCCTGAGCCAGTACGTCTGCACAAAGAGCTGGATTTGCCAGTGGCGATGAGTGAGCATGCGGCACTTGCCAAACTACGCACGATGGCAGATGACATCACTGTTAACAAAAGCTATATCGGTCAAGGCTACTCTCCGGTTCGTATGCCTGCCGTCATTCAGCGCAACGTCCTTGAAAATCCAGGCTGGTACACCGCCTATACCCCTTATCAAGCTGAAATCGCTCAAGGTCGTCTAGAAGCATTGCTGAACTTCCAACAAGTATGTATTGATCTAACAGGTCTTGAGCTGGCTGGTGCGTCATTGCTTGATGAAGCAACAGCAGCGGCAGAAGCGATGGCGATGTCAAAGCGTGTGAGCAAAAGCAAATCAACGCAGTATTTCGTCGACGAGCGTGTCTATCCGCAAACGCTAGATGTTATCAATACTCGTGCTAAATACTTTGGTTGGGAGGTGGTCGTTGGTGATTTTGAAACGGCTAAATCAGGCGATTATTTTGGTGCGCTATTCCAGTATGTCGGTGCTGAAGGTGACGTTAAAGACTTAACAGACGTCATCAGTGCAGTAAAAGAAAACAAAACTTACGTCAGTGTTGTCAGTGACATCATGAGCTTGGTGTTATTGAAATCACCAGCCGATATGGGTGCTGACGTAGCGCTAGGTAGTACTCAGCGTTTCGGTATTCCAATGGGCTTTGGTGGTCCACATGCCGCTTATTTTGCGTTCTCTGATAAAGCCAAGCGTTCAGCACCTGGTCGTATCATTGGCGTATCAAAAGACGCTCAAGGCAATACTGCATTACGTATGGCTCTACAAACGCGTGAGCAGCATATCCGCCGCGAAAAAGCCAACTCAAACATCTGTACCTCACAAGTATTACTAGCCAACCTCGCTGGTATGTACGCGGTATATCATGGTCCAGGCGGTGTAAAACGTATTGCCACTCGTATTCATGCTTTTGCCACTGCGTTTGCTGATGCTATCACAGAGTCTAACGACAGCAGCTTGAGCGTGGTACATGATCAATTCTTCGATACAGTTGTAGTTGATTGTGGTTCAGAGAAGCTTGCTACTCAAATTTTCAAAAATGCAGACAACGTTGGCTATAACTTATGGCGTCTAAGCGACACCAAATTGAGCGTTGCCTTTAGTGAAACCAGCGATCAACAAGACTTCAACACCTTGACTCAGCTATTCGTCAACAAGTCACACGATCTACCTGAAACAGCGCGCGTCTCTCTAGATAGCGCACACCTGCGTACGGATGATATCTTGACTCATCCAGTATTTAACTCGCATCACACCGAGCATGAAATGCTACGCTACCTAAAGTCGCTTGAAGACAAAGATTTGGCGATGAACCGCAGCATGATTTCACTGGGTAGCTGTACCATGAAGCTAAACGCCACCAGTGAGATGTTACCGATTACTTGGCCTGAGTTTGCCAATGTGCATCCCTTTGCACCGCGCGACCAAGTCACCGGCTATATCGCGATGATCGATAGCTTGCAAGACCAACTAAAAGCCATTACTGGTTTTGATGATGTATCTATGCAGCCAAACTCTGGTGCTTCTGGTGAATATGCTGGTCTGTTAGCGATTCGCCGTTATCATGAGTCATTGGGCGAGACCAATCGTGATGTGTGCTTGATTCCTCAGTCAGCGCACGGTACCAACCCTGCTACCGCCATGATGATGGGTATGAAAGTCGTCGTGGTCAAAACTGATGAAAACGGCAACGTCGATATCGATGATTTAACCGCTAAATGTGAAGAATACAGCGATCGCCTAGGTGCGCTAATGATCACTTATCCATCGACGCACGGTGTATTCGAAGAAGGCATCCGTCATATCTGTGATTTGACTCACAAACATGGCGGTCAGGTCTATATGGACGGCGCGAACATGAATGCTCAGGTAGGCATGATGCAGCCTGCAGACGTTGGTGCTGATGTATTGCACATGAACCTGCACAAAACCTTCTGCATCCCGCATGGCGGCGGTGGTCCAGGCATGGGTCCTATCGGTATGAAGGCGCATTTGGCAACGTTTATGGCCAACCATACCTTGAGCCCTGTACACAATGCACAAAAGGACTGCTCAGCAGTATCAGCAGCACCTTACGGTTCAGCGAGCATCTTGCCGATTTCGTGGATGTATATTGCTATGATGGGCCGTGATGGCTTACTAAAAGCAACGGAGCTGGCATTACTGAACGCCAACTACGTAGCAGCTGAGCTAAAAGGTCACTACCCTGTCTTGTATGCAGGCAAAAACGGCCGCGTAGCTCACGAATGTATCATCGATATTCGTCCGCTAAAAGAAGAGACTGGCATCACAGAAAGCGATATCGCTAAGCGCTTGATGGATTATGGTTTCCATTCACCAACGATGAGCTTCCCAGTCGCTGGCACGCTGATGATTGAGCCCACAGAGTCTGAGTCAAAAGAAGAGTTAGATCGTTTTATCAGCGCGCTGAAATCTATCAAAGCTGAAGCGATGAAAGCCAAAGCGGGCGAAGACAACTGGACGCTAGAAGACAATCCATTGGTCAATGCACCGCATACCGCAGCTATGATTACTGGTGAAGCGTGGACGCATCCATATAGCCGTGAGACTGCTGCATTCCCACTGCCGTACATCCGTGCAAACAAGTTCTGGCCAAGTGTGGCACGCGTCGATGATGCGTACGGTGACAAGAACCTTATGTGCTCTTGCCCAAGTATCGAAAACTATATGTAATTATCGTTTTCGATAATTGCTCGTTTATTTTATAAAAAACCGCCAAATCAGCGACTGATTTGGCGGTTTTGTTTTATGCATGCATTGTTAAATTTTTACACTATTAATGAGACTTAACCGCCCAACCAACCTTTATTCAGCCCGCATTCTATCCAGTTTATTTTTACTTTGATATTTGGGTTAGAGTAGAAAAATGCTCCGCCGCCAAGATAAAGCTCATCGCCAATCTTATAAGGCTTTCCTTCAAATAGTAATACTTCCTGAGCGTCATCCCATGAAAAAGACATATCCGCTAATACTAGCAGAAGACTATTATCTTTTGTCGGCACCTCGTCACTATCCCTAGTCAAAGCAAGGCAGTTATTGATAACTGTCAAATATCCCGCTGTCATCGCTGTAAATCGACCATTATATTTAGTTGGTGACCAAGTAGCAATTTGCAGAGGTGTCTTAGCTGGCATAGGTTCGTTTACTACTATCATTTCTGCCATCTCTATCTGAACAATTGGTAGTTTCTCCGCTCTATAAGTGGTACAACCTGACAGCGAAAAAATAGCTAACATTGAAATTAATAAACTTAGATAATTTGACAACCCTTACCCCTAAAGCGCTAATATAAGCAGACTACTTATTCGCTTGTTATAATAAACAAGCGTTGATAAAAGTTGTAATATTATTCACTTGGACACCGTTATGCAACAAAAAGAAATGGAACAAAAAGCGCCTAAACGAAAAAACCTTGTAATTTTGATACATGGCTTGCATCAAACAACTTGGATGATGCGTCCATTAGCGAAGCGTTTACAAGCGCAAGGCTTTGCCACCCATCAATACAGCTATCGCAGCATGCGCGACAGTATTAAAACTAACAGCCTGCGATTACATGAATGGCTGAGTGCCAACCACAACCCAGATCATCCTATAGATTTGGTTGGGCATAGCTTGGGTGGTTTGATCATTCGTGATTTTGTCGCTCAGTATCCAAAATGGCAAATTGGACGTTGCGTGACGCTAGGGACACCACATATAGGTAGTGTTTGTGCAGATTATATCTGGCGATTAACTCCTGCTGTCGTAGGTCGCTCGTATGTCGACGCCCTCGACGGCACAGTCGCGCCATTGCCCAAACATGTAACGCTAGGCGTTATCGCTGGCAACCGCCCTTATGGTCTAGGTCAGCTATTCTTACAATATCATAATCGCAAACTGCGCAAATCTGACAAGCCACCCCTTAACGAGCAGCTTGCACATGACGGGACAGTATATATAGAGGAGACGAAAATAGAGTCTGCAGCTGATCATATCATCATGCCAGTCTCACATACTGGCATGCTAGTAAATCCAGAGGTCGCCGAGCAGACTCGATACTTTTTAGAGCATGGACGATTTAAACGCTAAGAGCTGTATGAATACTTGAAGGTCAGTTTTCAGTCTTATCGAACGATTTCTTGTTAAACGGTGCCTTATTAAACACCGTATTATCGAACGATTCCTTATTGAACACGAATACCCATGCCCTGCTGCAGTTCGGTTTTATGCTTTTTGATGACTGGAATTAAGATTTTAACAACCCAATCGTTACGCCAACCTTTTAGCCCTTGCGGCAGTTCGCTCACGTCTTTATCAAGAGCAACCACTTCATATAATTGCCCTAGCCATTTTTTGCGCATCAATACGCTAGCAGGTATACCGATTTCGCGCGCATGCTCATCAATCGCTTGCTGCACTGCTTTCGATAATACTTTGTTTTTTGAGCGATATGGTGGCACTAGACAGTCTGGATGCTCTGTAGGGGGTAGACTCTTGGCATCTCTGATTACTTTCAGCAGCTCTTCGCCATATAGTCGCAGCATACTACGGTGCATGGTCGTTTTATGTGCCAGCTCGCGCATACTGTTTGGCTTTTCAGTGACAATCTCACGTACTGCTTGTTTTTTTATCACAAAGGTACGGGGTTGATTGGTCGCACGTGCCAGCTCTTCTCGCCATGTAGCCACTCCTTTGAGTATCGCCATTTGCTGCGAGTTATAGCGATAATCTGCCATCGTTAGATACATCGCTTCATCTTCGACGTGTTGCGTATCATACAAATCACTGGCATAGAGCTGACAGTCGGCCCAGACATAATCATATAAACCTTGCGCCTTAAGCTCATGCTCGATACTGAGATACAGCGCTGGCAAATAACGCACATCATCGATGGCATATTGCTCTTGCTCATCTGTCAACGGACGCTGGAGCCAGTCAGACTGGCTGTGTTCTTTATCAATATGCATATCTAGCTGATCAGCCAATGCTTGCTGATACCCCATTTGCAATTGGTCCGTTAGATAAGACAACGCAATTTGCGTATCGAAGATATTGGTCAACGGTGGGCAGCCAGACAACAGATAAAAAATGCCCAAATCTTCGCCGCAAGCGTGCCAGATAGCCACATCTACTTTGCGTAGCGCTTCCCACAGCTCAGCCAGTTGTAGCTGCGGTGCATCCAGTAGATAAACATGATTGCCAGTATTTAATTGCACCAGTGCCAAACGCGGGTAATAGGTGTCACGCTTGATAAACTCAGTATCTAAGGCCACGCGTCCGCAAGTCGCTAAGGCATCAATAACCTCATCTAAATCGCCTTGCTTACGTACCCATGTAATAGCAACGTCATCAGCAATATCCAATAGTGCATCAATATCTAGCACCTCAGCATCTGGAGTATTAGACACTGACTCAGATGAAGTGGCTGCTGACATTGGCTCAGTATTAGCGGCTTCTTGTAATGAGCCATCATTGATATCAGCAGCATTTGTTTGAGCTGAAGCGTTTGAAACGTTATTGGACACGGGCAGATACCTGCATAAATAGGAGAAAATAAAACGCTAAACCGCGCCTTAATAAAATTAAAAGATAAACAATAATAAAGTAATTATAGCAATTCCAAGAAATGAATTGGGTAAGACTTTGAAGCAATCAAAACATTATAAAAAAGAACGATTTTGCATGGCTTGACCAAGCGTCATACTATCCAGATACTCAAGCTCGCCACCCATCGGTACACCTTGTGCTAAACGCGTCACTTTATTGACATGACGACTGACAGCCTCACTAATAAAGTGCGCCGTAGTCTGACCTTCGACAGTCGTACCTGTTGCCAGTATCAGCTCTTCGACAGGTTCTTGCTTCACTCGCCATACGAGCTGATCAATATTTAAGTCGTCGGCGCTGACACCATCAATTGGCGATAGATGCCCGCCCAATACAAAATAACGACCACGGTAACCAGCTGTCTGTTCAATCGCCATCACATCTGCTGCTGTCTCGACCACGCATAGCAGACTGTCATCACGTCTAACATCTTGGCATAGCGGACATACAGCCTCATCACTAAAGCTATGGCAACGCTGACATTCAACAATATCACGCATGGCTTCATCTAGTGCTTGGGCGAGTGCCATGCCTTGTGGGCGTTTTTTACTGAGCAGATGTAGCGCCATTCGTTGGGCACTTTTTTGACCGACGCCTGGCAATATACGCAGCTGTTTGACCAGCTGATCAAATTTGGCTGTAAGCAAAGTAGCTTCCTTTAGTTGACTTTATCTAACTGAATTTATAAATCGTAGCTATAAAAATGGGGTCGTATCGTGTCGATAACAACCCCATTTTTGTCTTCAGTATGAAGTATTTAGTGCTTAAAACATGCCTTGCATACCTGGTGGCAGACCCATACCTGAAGTCGCGCCAGCCATCGTTTCTTCATACAGTGCATCTGCTTGACGAACCGCATCATTGATAGCAGCAGCGATAAGATCTTCGATCATATCTGGCTCATCTTCTAGCAGACTTGGATCAATAGTCAAACGCTTAACCACATGGCGACCAGTCATCGTTACTTTAACCAGACCACTGCCCGCTTCGGCTTGTACTTCTTTGTTAGCAAGCTCTTTTTTAGCGTTCTCAACGTTTGCTTCTACTTTCTTTTGCATCGTTTGTGCTTGTTGCATCAATGCTTGAATGTTCATAGTTGCCTCTTTTGTTATTTATGGTTTGTATTTTATGCTAGTGCGTATAGTAATGAATAATTAACAACGTAAAGTTAATGCAATGCGTTAGTGCAGATTATACCGTTATCTTTATAAACTGTCTAAACCACGTGCTAAGTCTTTGATAATATCGTCTACATCTTCTAGACCTACCGACAGACGAATCAGGCCATCTTTAACGCCAGCTTCAGCACGCGCCTCAGCACTCAGGCGAAAATGTGTGGTCGTCGCAGGATGGGTAATCGTGGTTTTGGCATCACCCAAATTATTGGTGATAGAAACCATTCGAGTTGAGTCAATCACGTGCCACGCAGCCGCTTTTGAGTCAAGGCTAGCAGATGGCTTAACTTCAAAGCCCATGATAGCACCATAGCCATCTTTCATATGATGCTGACGTGTGGCAAGCTCATGCGCGGGGTGATCACTCAAGCCTGAGAAATGTACCGTGCTCACATTAGGATGATTGACCAAGAATTCTGCCACTTGATTGGCATTTTGGCAGTGTGCTTGCATACGTAATTTAAGTGTCTCAAGCCCCTTGGTAAATACCCAAGCATTAAATGGACTCATGCTGATACCGCCTGAGCGCACAACAGTAAACGCTTCTTGCATCAGCTCATCACTGCCGACTAACGCACCGCCCAGCACTCGACCCTGTCCATCCAAATATTTGGTCGCAGAGTGAATGACCACATCCGCACCCAAATCTAATGGGCGCTGCAATGCTGGCGTCGCAAAGCAGTTATCAACGACGAGTAATATGTCATTTGCTTTGCATAGCTGACTCAGATAGCCGATATCGCAAATCTGCGCCAATGGATTACTTGGACTTTCACAATAGATCACTTTGGTATTTGGTTGAACCGCATTAGCCCATGCGTCATTGTCGAAGCAATCAACATAGCTGACTTCAACACCGAATTTGGCCATATAGTTGTTGAATAAACCGATAGATGAGCCAAATAACTGGTTGGCCGCAAGCAAATGGTCGCCCGCTTTAAGATATGCCAAGCACATGGTCAAAATTGCACCCATACCAGAAGCAGTCGCCACCGCACGCGCGCCATTTTCTAATGCTGCTAGACGGCGCTCAAAGGTGCGTACGCTTGGGTTGGTATGACGAGAGTAGACATTGCCCGTCTTCTCTCCATTGAAATGCGCGGCGGCATCGGCAGCTGAGGTGTAAACATAAGAGCTGGTGGTAAAAATAGCTTCTGAGTGTTCGCCCTCATCCGTGCGATGTTGACCTGCCCGCACTGCAATGGTTTGCATGCCATAGTCCAGATCTAAATCTAGCGCATCGTTACGCCAGTTTGGATCTAACCCATCGTTTGATTTTTTTTGGTTCAAACTGCTCTCATCATGGTTTTGCGACTGACTCATAAACGTTCCGTTACTTTGGTTAGTATTTTATAGGGTGATATTTTAATTAAGGTAAAATGACTGCTTATTCTTCTGATTATCGACCAAATTTATCAGCGTTATCATATCATGTCGACTTATTCCGCACAGCTGGTTTCAGATAGCCACTAAATATTATTTTTGCATACCTAAAAACCCCAAATACTAACGTATTAAATGTCGCCACATATATAGTTAAACACTACTTAAAAAACAATGGTTTCGTGCGCTAAATCTAACAAAAATAACGTATTTATAATAGGCAGATATCACAACAGCTGTTAAGCTAGCGACGATTTGAATTTTGGCGTTGGTGATATTTTTATAGACCGTCCAATCGATGCTATCATCCTTAAAAATAGATGAACAATTTCAGCAAATTACTTATCCATGCATTTTATTTATCAGTATATTTAGGCTCATCAAGGTAAATTCGTTATGTCGATGTTCAGTATAGAACCAAGCAGCTTATCGTTGAGTCTGACACTTGGGCTGACTTTAGGTCTGAGCGCTTGCCAGAGCCTACCCAAACAGCCTCACCTGCCTGAGAGTCAAGCATTATCAGCGCGAGTCAATGCTTTATACCAACAAGAAGACAGCCCAAAGATTGAGCAAAATACAGCGACTACAACCAACAATACTGATCTAGTGGCCGCTGTTAGTGCGCAGAATGAAATTCATCCTGATTTGTCAGGCTATCATCCGATCGTCACTGGGGCAAATGCGTTTGCCGCCCGTAGTATGTTAACAGGTATGGCCACGCGCAATATCGATGCGCAGTATTATATTTGGCATAATGATCAGGCTGGCCAACTGCTATTAAAAGACTTGTGGGAAGCGGCTGAGCGCGGTGTGATCGTGCGTTTGTTGTTGGATGATTTTAATAACAGTGCAAAGTTTGATCAGCACCTATTACGTTTTGCGAGCCACCCTAATATCGCGGTGCGTATCATCAACCCATTAATGCACCGTAAGTTTTCAACATTGAACTACGTCACAGGTTTGCCGCGTATCAATCGCCGTATGCACAATAAAAGCATGACGTTTGATAAACAGATTACCATTATCGGCGGACGTAATATCGGTAATGAGTACCTGAGTAACGATCAAAGCAGCCAGTTTGCGGATTTGGATGTTTTACTGATTGGTAAAGTCGTCGCAGACATTGATGATAGCTTTGCCAGTTACTGGTCATCGCCGCTGTCGTTTGACATCGAAACTTTAGCCAAGTTCGACGATGACGTCACGCCTGATTTTTTGAAGGCATTAGACAAGCTGGGTATAGATGAGGAAAATAACGAAGGCAGTAGCTTGACGGTTTATAAAGCCGCCATCAAAGACTCGACGATAGACACTGATCTGATCAACAAACGCGTGCCGTTTCGTTGGACAGACATGCAGTTTTTGAGTGACGATGTTGGCAAGCTGTCCAAAAGCGTCTCATCTGAGACCAACTTAGTGCATCAACTGCGTAACTTGCTTGGTAGCCCAACTAAGAAATTGACGATTATTTCTTCTTATTTTGTACCGACCAAAGATGGGGTCGATACTTTGGTGAAGCTCGCCGAATCTGGCGTTGATATCAAAATATTAACCAACTCATTTGATGCAACCGACGTGACCGCTGTTCATTCTGGTTATAGTCAATGGCGCCCTAGCCTGCTGCGGTCAGGCGTAAAAATATACGAGCTAAAATCAACGGCAGCTGAAGAAAAACGTGACAATAAACTCTGGCGTGCACGCAGTCAGTCATCAACCAGCCTACATGCAAAAACGTTTGCGGTAGACGACTATCAAGTGTTTATCGGCTCCTACAACGTTGACCCTCGGTCTGCCAATATCAATACTGAAATGGGTGTAATCATCAATGATGATGAGTTGGCAAGACAGCTGCACGGGGCGCTGAGTGATGATTTACTAAACCAAGCTTATGAAGTTAAGCTGCTAGACAACGGTAGCTTGGAGTGGCACACCATGGAAGATGGCAAAGAAGTCGTTTACGAGTCAGAGCCACGGGTCGATATGAGTGATCATATCTGGCTTACTATTATGTCTTGGTTACCCATTGACTGGCTACTGTAATATGTAAACTCTTTTCTAAATAGTCCCTAAAATTGCAGGATGTGCAGTTTTGCTTTTGTTAAAAGCCAAATCCTGTAATCAAAGTTCTTATTACAATACACAAAATTACTGTTCCGGCGAATCATTGTTTATATACTTTGATTTGCCGGTTTTTATCATGGCCGATTATCTAAACGATGATCGTCTTAATGACCACTTTACTCCGTGGATGCGTGATCTATTATGCCGACTCGTTCTCAATACGCCCTGATGTCTAAAAAAGACAAAAATACAGTCATATTCGTAAGCTTTATCAGCGCTGTAATCTTTTTTGATTTCTTGATTTATTTGTACATTGCAGACATTGTCTCAGCTGCTATTTTTCCCGCTAATAACGATCCTACGGTTGCTAAGCTGCAAGGAATGGGGCTGTTTGTCATTGGTTACTTGGCTCGGCCATTTGGTGGTATTCTGTTCGGGCGTTATGGTGATCTCAAAGGTCGAAAGCCGACCTTTTTCCTGAGCATAATCGTTACGGCAGGTAGCTTGCTCGCAATGGCGTGTCTGCCTACTTATGCGCAGTGGGGTGCGCTTGCACCTGCGTTATTCATATTGCTGAGAATCATACAAGGTATGGCATTTGGTCTTTACGCACCGCTATCTTGGGTATTTGTGGCGGAGCATGTCCCTCGGCAGTATTTGTCAGTGGCTTGTAGCTACGTTACGGCTAGCTTTTTGGTAGGTGTACTGTTCTCTAATGCGTTTTTTCTGTGGCTGACTGACTTTATGACCACCGTACAGCTGACTGATTATGGCTGGCGTTTGCCGTTTTTTGTTGGCGCCTTACTAACCTGTCTGCCATTGTTGGTATGGCGATTGGTTAAAGAAACTCCGTTTTTCTTGGCGTTAGATAAGCCAAAAACTGGTAAGAATCTAGGTAGACCATTTACGGTATTATTCAAGCGCTGCAAACACTCTATCTTTGTCAGTATGGTACTGACTATAGTGATATCTAGTATCACCTCTGTCATTGTCCTACTACTGCCAGAACTAATAGAAATCAACTTTACTTTAGACAGTGATTTGTTTAGCTTTTCTCATAGCTTGGGCATCGTATTTATGGTTCTTGGCTGTGTCTTTTATGGCATGATCTCGACCCATGAGAACTTTGGTAAAATTTTGGTCATTGGTTCTGTTTTACTTATCGCTCAAACACTGGCGTTCTTTTATCATCTGCAGGCGGGTGGCGACTATATCTTAATCATGTATGCATTGCTAGGGTTCTGTGCCGGTATCGTGGGCATGATCCCTGCCATTTTAGTGCAGCTATTTCCGACCAATGTACGTCTCACCGGCATTTCTTTTTGTTATAATATTACCTACGGTATCGTGGGTGTGCTGATACCCTTTGGTCTTGGTTACGCCACGACACTCATCAGTTTCTCGCCAGCGCTATATATTGCCTTTGTGGGCTCTATCGGTATTATTATGGGGCTTTATTTCTATAATTTGCCTGAATTCAAAAAGATTGATCATGTTATTTTATAAATAATAGATCAGTCACTAATTCGAACGATGTTTAAAACTAAGGTGCAATGAGATATCTCATTGCACCTTATCCATTTGTTTAAGACACAGATATTAAGGCTTGATAACCATGGTTGATATGACCAACAAACGCCTCTCTGTTGCGCCAATGATTGATTGGACAACGACAGACTATCGTTACTTTGCGCGACTATTTAACCCGCACACGTACCTGTATACCGAAATGATTAGCACCGGTGCATTGATACACGGTAACCGCGCACGTCACCTACGCTTTGACACACTTGAGCATCCACTGGTATTGCAGCTTGGCGGAGCAGATATCAGTGAGATGACACAATGCGCAGAGTTTGCTCAGCAATATGGCTATGACGAGGTCAATATCAATGTTGGCTGCCCCTCAGATCGCGTACAGCACAATAAGATAGGTGCCTGTCTGATGGCAGAACCTCAGACCGTCGCTGACTTGGTCAAGCATATGCAAGCCGCAGTCGATATTCCAGTGACGGTCAAGCATCGTATTGGCATCGATGACTTTGATAGTTATGAGTTTATGGTGGACTTTGTGCAGACAGTCGCAGCGGCAGGTTGTACCCGCTTTATCGTACATGCGCGTACGGCATGGTTGCAGGGGCTCAGCCCTAAGCAAAACCGTGAGATACCACCGCTACGTTACGATGATGTGTACCGTCTAAAGCAGGACTTCCCTGAGCTGGATATTGAAATCAATGGCGGTATCGATACAATTGAAGATATAAAAATGCATTTGCAACATATCGATGGCGTGATGATTGGTCGGGCGTTTTATCACAATCCGTATCTATTAGCAGAGGCCAATAGCTTATGGAATGAGGCAACTCCTGAGACAATACCTAAGCGCTCGGAGATTTTAGCGCAGCTTTATCCCTATCTCGAAGAACAACTCGCAAAAGGCGAAGCACTACCTACGATGACAAGACATTATTTGGGACTTTTCCAAGGTCTGATGGGCGCGCGTAAGTGGCGTCAAGCATTGAGCGGCAAACCTCAGCTTACGATTGATGATATTAAGCGAGCGGCCGATGAAGTGCTATCGTTAAATCCTGATGCATAATTCTAACACGTAGCCAAATTTTGATATCTAACTGGCTCGATAGAATTTACATGCCAGCCATCGTTGTGGTCAGCATTTTATCTACGCCGCTTGCACAATATACTGCCACATCGCTGCACCATTATTGACAATGTGCAGTACGATTGGCAGTAATAGCGAGCCTGACTTAATCCGTGCATAGCAAAATATGAATGCCAAAACCACAATAGTACTGATTTCATAAATGCCATACTGCACATGGATAGTGGCAAATATCAAACTGGTCACGATACTTGCTACTATCGCACCGTGATGCACAGAGTATGACGGTGCGGTGAACTGCTCTTTGATGGCTGACCATAATATGCCACGAAAAACCACTTCTTCGTAAATAGGTGCAACCACGACCATTGCAAAGACCAGCAGCCACACTGAACTAACAGACTGATACAACGGATCTACAAATACCAGCGGCGTCATGTCCAGCATATAAGTCAGCGCCTGACTGACTATCATAAATATCAACAGCAATCCTAGCATGCCCATACCTACCGTAAATGAAAACGGCTTTAATGCTAAATACTGTCGCCATTCCCCGCCTTTTATACGAATAATGAGAACACTGGTTGTCATCAGCAGCACGCAGCCTATGAGTATTGATAAGCTCACGACTGTTCCATCGTTACTGCCAAAAAAGAAGATATCGCCCATCGAAGCATTTTTGGTCGCAGGTAATACCAGCTTGCCAGCGCTATAGACGCCTACCAATTGACTGATAAAAAACGCAAGCACCATCCCTACCGTCAGCATAAATGTACCAACGCGTGAAAATAACGGCGGACGCTCAGGCGAGGTTGCGATATCTGGTAAAGCTATCACGTTTTTTGGCATATATATGTCACTTAAAAAATACGCTGTCAGCTTGTATTAGACACAAGCCTACATAACGATGCGTTGCTTTTATTTTGATAGTTGCCGCTTAATCAGTTCGAGTACCTGCTGCGATACAGACTCTGGGTGCTCAAGTGGGAACATATGGCCACCCTCATGAGTCTCATAAGGGATACCCAAGCGCGACTTTATCTGTTGGGGAAACCGACGTTTTAAAAAGATACTGTCTTGACCGATAATCAAGGTAACAGGCACTTTGGGGCCACGATTCGGTGCCAACCAATACCAAGAAGGATTGGTACGGAATACTTCCACTTCACTAGCTTTAGGAATGGCCAGTGTCACTTTACCATCCGCGCGCTCATGCAAGCCATGATCGATATATCCTTGGAAGCTGCGCTCATCAAAGTTTTTAAAAAATCCTTTGTGCCGCATTTTTTCGTACGCTTCTGCTCGGCTGTCCCACACATCACGGCGATGCTTAGAGATACCCGCTGGTGACAATTTATCCATCAAACGCTTACTCGTTAGAGGCAATTTATCTACTGTCTTTGCCAAATGCCATAACAAGCTAACTTTGCCATAGATCCAAGGCGGATCCATAAGCACTACTTGAGCAAACAGCTTAGGCTCACGGTACGCTGCTTGCAATGTACACATGGCGCCAAGTGAGTGCCCCACGCCCACCACCTGACTGACGCTATGCTTCTCGCAGGCGGTTTTTACGCTATCGATCACCTGCTGTGTCAGACTGCGCCAATGATTATCCACTGGATAATCGGGCGTATCACCCAACATGGCAATATATTCAATCGTAAAAAATGCGGACAATCCTGCAAAAAACGGCTCATAGACAGCACTTGGCATGCCATTGGCATGGGCAAAATGTAATACAGGCTTTTTTGTTATCTTGGAGACAGGTAGCGCAGCAAAGGTCTGCAAATTGATTTCATCACTCATAATAGGCTCTCGTGGGATGGTTTATATATTATTTTTAATAATTCAACTGTATTTCATATTAAGGTAGTTTTTAGCACTATATACAATTAAGGCTGAGCATAATTATATGCTCAGCCCCAACAATCATACACAGTATATCTAAAATATTAAACGCTTAACGCATTTTTGCATTACCTTCTTCTTGGGGCAAAAACCCATCAAGACTCATGCTAGAGCCAATGCCTGCACCCAATTGTACCGCAAAGCGATCCATAAACATTTGGAACGGATCGGTAGGGCTATAGCTGATAATCGTATCAAGATCCAATTGTTTACTGAGGCTTGTGATACTGCCCGTTTTGTCTGCCAAACCTAACTCGATAGATTGCTCACCGGTCCAAAATAGTCCTGAAAACAGTTTGTTTTGTTCAGGATTTTTCAAGCGATCACCGCGGCCTTCTTTGACGGCATTGATGAAATGCTTGTGCGTATTAGCAAGCACACCTTCGACATGTTTTTCTTCGTAGTCAGTCAATGGACGCGACAAACTCAAGATGTCTTTGTACTCACCCGCAGTGATAGTACGATCTTCTACGCCGACCTTGTCCATTAGGCCTTTGACATTGTAACTTGGCATAATGACACCGATAGAACCAACTAAACTTGACGGATTGACATAAATCTCATCTGCGGCAGACGCAATATAATAAGCACCTGAAGCACCGATATCACCAATCACCGCATAAAGCTTTTTGTCTGGGTACTCTTGGCGTAAGTCCATCATGGTCTGCCAAATCTCATCAGACTGTACCGGTGAACCACCAGGGGAGTTAATATCTAGCGCAACGGCTTTGGAGTTACTATTTGCAAAAGCACTTCTTAGCGCATCATTGACATCGTAGGCGTTGGCCACGTCATCACTACTGATCACGCCTTGTAACTCCACCACAGCTAAATGCGGCGAGCTAGTATCTACGGCATCCATACCTGTTGGCGCGCTACTGCACCCACGACCTAGGGTCAAAAATATCAATAAAATATAACCAAAGGTTAATAATTTAAAGAAAATACTCCAGCGACGAGCGCGGCGCTGCTCGACCACACTAGCCAATAAGGTGTTTTCTAGCACCTTCCATTCTTGTCCACTCGGCGCGTTTGGTTGCTGCATTTGTGTTGGCTGATGTGGCGAATTATCAGGACGTTTGTTAGGGTCTGGTGGCCAGTTGGGCATATAACTTCCTAAGTCAGAAACAAGCTAAACAATAAAAAGATGAGATTTACAGATACCACTAGAAATAATGGTTTCTCTACCAAATCAGTCATCGGTATTCATGGGGTGCTAAGTATGGTTGTATTTCGACCATGGTTCAATAGTATAACTGTGAAATATCACTATATTGTAACGCTGGTAATATCAGCATTATTCTTGAGGGTTAGTAGTTTCGGCATTGGGAGTGCTATCAATGTTATTTAGCGATTTAGTTGTTTAGCAATAATGCCGCGTCTAAGGGTTTATTATCATAGGTTATAACTTCATCGACTCTTTGACGACTTATGGCATCAGCTGTAATTTGCGAGGTACTATGACCAAGCCAACGTGTATTTTTGAATAGCATGTCATCATTATTCGATTCAACTGAACATAGTAATGACCACAGTTGCCAAACGCGTTGATGAGTGTCAGCATTTAAAATCAAACGCGACTGGAAAGACTCTGACTGTTTGCCAGTTAACTGGTTAGATGCTACTTGTGCTTGAGGGCTGACAGATGAATTGACAGGTAACGAATTGAGTGGGTCTGCCGCATTGTATCTCAGAACGCGTATAGGCAGATTAGTATCAAGAGCAATCGTACAATCCCAAATGCTAGTGTCACCTATCTTGGTCCAACCAGTGATGGCCTGTACTGACAACTCATCGTTGGCCGACTGCCATGTTTTGCCTTGCTCACAACGTTGGGCACTGATAGTAGGCGTATTTTCAGATTGCCTAATTATTTTATAGGCTTGCTGAAATGTAGACCAACGATCAGAACGCCCTGCTTGCCAATATTGGCTAATGGTTAAGCGGTCATTTAATTGAGCAACGGTCGTCGGTAGTAATTCAGGATTTTTGGTATTAGCAATATTCTTATCGTCAGGAATTAACGTATCAGTCAGGCCAATACTACTGCTTTGTACGACAATACTCTCTAACTTATCGACAGATAAACTACCCAATTGCTGCTTTAAAGTTTCAGATAATTTGTCTGCTGTTAGGCTGCTTGGCATCGTTCGTGTAGATGCTGGTCTATGATCAGCTAAGAACAACCAATTGGTACTGTTTTCATTGACGGTAGGATATTGCAGCAATGCCACCGTTATATACGAATCACCCGTTGGTAGAATATATAGGGTCGGTACAGTTACCAGCGACTGCTGATTGGCATACACCGTCATCATCAGCAACGTTAATGGTGGTAACATCAACCAACGACTGAGTAAACCTCGTGGCAACAGCCAAGGCAATGCACTTAGCAAAGCCATCGATAGTATTGCTATATTAACTGGTGTATAGAGCCACGCATCCGTTAGCGCTGGCAATGACGTCAGCCAACTCATCAAATCGTGTAGATGACCAACTATCGTACTAATAATTACCCAAAGAATATCAGCAATACTCGGCACCAGAAGGTAACATAGTCCTGCTAATAGATTGAGCGGTACAATCACCCAACCAAATAGCCCAATAGCAAATAAATTGATAAAAAGGCCCCATAACGACGCCTTACCAAATAAAAGCAACGTAACGGGTAATAAAGTAAGAAACAGCCAAAACTGTAATTTAAACACATGCTTGACCATTCGCCAAACACGGTTAGATAGCGCGTTACTGATATGAGTACGTGGCTTATCATTGTATAAATTCGTTACAGCAGTAGTCTGATGCTGATACGACTTATCGTCATACTTGAGTAATAACGCCACTGCAATAAAAGATAGCCAGTATCCCGCCTGCCATAATACGTAAGGGTCACGCCAAGCCATCAACACAGCTAGAGCCAATAGCACGCGCATCGTACTGATAGGAAGCAATATCAATCTGACGAATCCAATCGCTAATAACATCCAAGCCGTACGAGCAGCAGGCACGTCAAAACCAGTAAATAGCGCATAAATAAAAGCGGCACCAATCATTACCCACCAACGCACTTGCCAACGCGGAATACGACGATAAATCGCTGAATAATTACGATCAAACAGCAGTACAACTATGCCTGCCAATACAATAGCTAAAAACAGTACGTGCGTGCCTGAAATAGCGAGCAGATGTGAGATGCCCGCCAGTTGATATAAGTCCTTAGTATCACGATTAATCAAGCTACGATCACCCGTGAGCAGACTTAATGTCACGGCTTTTGCTTGTTGCTCTGCTGTCGTTTGCGCTGACCAGTCTTGATAGAAATGCTGTCGTAATCGCCAACGCCCTTGATCAATACGAGTACGAAAGCGCTGAAGATATGAATCAGAGTCTAGCGACTGCTTCGAATATTTTTTATCGCTGATTTCATTGCTGATTTCGTTACTGTTTACCAATATAGGACTAACGGCCAAAATATTTGCAACGCCATCAATATGCCGACCTCGTAACCAGCGATAACTGTCAAAACCAGTAGGGTTATTGACTGCTTGCTCAGAAGTAGTCAACGGTGCCAGTGCTAGGCTCATGAATACCTCATCTCCAGGCTGCAAATCGTTTAAGGATGCAAACTGGCTATCATTTGCAGACTTTTTTGGATAGGCGTTAAGTAAGATTCTGTGTTCGCTAACCTTGAGAATAACTTCATTGAGATTAACATCGTGATTGATGCTTAGGCTATTTTTATTCGCATGTAAGTAGTCGGATGTTTTAGTTACTAACTCTTGAGGCGTTAGCTCAGCGACTAACGGGGCGATATTCGTTATCACTGCTACTTGTCTATAATTGCTATCTGTAGCGGCATCATAAACACTGTCACTCAACCCTTCGATACGCACGAGCGCTTGTACCCGCATCGGGAGAGTTATTTCAGTGGTTTCTGCTCGTTGATGAGTAACCAAAGCTTGCAATGCGCTGCCTATCACTAACGCAGTCGCTAACAAAGCTAAGACCAAGTGTCTAATAATTCGGAAAGGAAGTTTAGTATGACAAGATACGTCGTTAGAGGTACTGTTATCAGCGCTGTGGCTGTCTATCGAGGGTATGTTGAGTTGAGCAGAAGCCAACAGAAACGTAGCAAATACAATCAGCGCCAACGACAGATTGGATGGATCAATCATATCTAGCAAGGATAAGTCAGTTGGCATTATCACATTATCTGCGACTGCCAATACGCCCATCATAACTATAATTATTAGGCTACCAATCAACCAGTACACCAGCACTCCTTGCTTGATGACTTAAATATTATTCGGCCAAATATGGTTACTTACTATAGCAAATGACACGCGATGCAATAGCATTTATATTTATATTACCCTATACTGAGGCAACGTATTAGGTGGTAACTATCTGACACCACCATTCTGTGTGTTCTAACCTTTATCCTACTCACCATATATTACTTTATACCAGCTTCTCAATACCATTGAGTAGACTGTAGTTAATGATTAAAGGCGATCCTGTGCCCCAAAAACGTCTAAAAGACCTACTTCCTACACCAGAGAAAATCTTAGAAAGTCGCACTTTAAAGCTGTTTGCACCGCACTTGGCTGATCCAAGGTTATGGCATTTCAATCGACACAGCCTAAATAAGGCTGTCTATATCGGTGTACTAAGTGCATTTTTTCCGCTGCCAGGACAGATGTTACTGGCACTTATTGGCTCGCTTATTTTTCGTGCCAATGTCCCTATGGCGCTTGGTTTGACATGGATTACCAACCCAGTCACTAGCTTGCCCATCTTTTATGCTGGATACTATATCGGCGCAAAAATCATTGATGCACCTGTGATTAGCTTGCGATTCATCGGTAGAATGATTGCTGATTTTAGCTTATGGGCATTATCAAATGGTGCCAATCCGTTCATTACTTATCGCGGTACAGTATCACTTGCTGCATTTTGTATCGGATTAACGATTTTGGCCGTAGTCACCAGTCTTATTTGCGGTTTGGCATTTAAGGCCATTTGGCGTTATAAGACCGTAGCGAGCTGGCAGAAACGTCAGCAAAAACTTTCTGACGAATCTGACAAGTTATAATGCAATTTATCTTTGTTATATAGCTATAACGCTTACGCCCTAGCTAAGCTTAGCTAGCAAAGCTTATTCTTCTTTACTGTTCTCTATAGCATTCAAAACTTTGTCAGTGAAATTGCTATCCATCGGTACAATCTCAATGACTTCATCATTTTTGCAGAGCGTATAACGCTTACCTGTCGCGCTGTCTTGAACTTTTAGGTCATAATCAACCCCAGCTAAAGTAATGGCATCAAATACAGGTGTTAGTAGCTCAGTTTGCGCCTGTCTATCGAGCGTTTCGAACAAAGTTGGATCGATGTAAGGCTTTAACGGCTCATCACCCTCTTCTGCACTGCCAAAAGCCGCAATTGGATTATCATCTTCACGCATTTTACGCATCCTTATAAAATAGATAAGGCGGCTGGCTCACAACCGCTTAATCGCTAGTTTCTATGATATATTTTCTTAATAATACAACAATAACTCTTCAATATGACAGCCACCACATTCATGACAGACGCCAATAGATGCGTTTCAGTCAGTTTTTCGACCTAATACACAAAACTATTAATACTGTTCCCAATGCCCATTGCGTAGCAACAACTGACGGTCAGCAAGCGCCGCTAAATTGCGATCATGCGTCACCATAAGTAGCGCCGTTTGCATGGTGCTTTGTAGCTCTGACAACAGACCAAAAACGCTCTGCGCATTATCATAGTCCAAGTTACCTGTTGGCTCGTCCGCCAAAATAAGCGATGGCTTGGTCACTAGCGCGCGTGCAATCGCTACACGTTGACGCTCGCCACCTGATAGTTCACCTGGTCTATGCATCAGACGATGCTCAAGACCGACATTTTCTAGAATCTCAACTGCCTGCTTACGAGCATCAGTCGTTGATACTTCTGGACGCATGAGCAACGGCATGGCTACGTTTTCGATTGCTGTAAACTCTGCCAACAGGTGATGAAACTGATAAATAAAGCCCAAATGCTTATTTCGCATTGCACCTCGCTCAGTTTCATTCATGCTATTTAATAGCTGACCATGCAACCAAACCTCACCACTGGTTGGCGTATCTAGACCACCAAGCAAATGCAGCAACGTACTTTTACCTGAACCACTGGTTCCAACGATAGCGATGCGCTCACCCGCATGAACAGTCAGATCAAGACCAGTCAATACTTGTGTACTGACCGCGCCTTCATCATATATCTTATTGATATTGGTCGCCTCTAAAATGGCAGACATAGCGCTTCCTTTATTTTATTTATTTCGGTATTTATTTCGATATTTAGGCGTTTGCGATTACTCATAGCGTAGCGTTTGAGCAGGCTGAATCTTAGCCGCTCGGCGTGCTGGATAAATCGTTGCCAAAAAGCTCAGTACAAACGATGCACCTGTGATTAATACCACATCTAACAAACGCAACTGCGATGGCAAATAATTGACAAAATACGCATCAAATAGGTTTAGACCAAAGGCTTGGTTAATAAAGCCTAAAATATCGCTGACCGTAAGTGCAAATATCACACCCAGTATCGTACCAGCGATAGTACCGATAACACCGATGACCACACCTTGGACCATAAAGACTTGCGTAATCAAACGAGGAGAGGCACCAAAGGTTTTTAAGATTGCGATATCTGCTTTTTTATCGGTCACTAGCATGACCAGACTTGAAACAATGTTAAAAGCGGCAACTAAGATAATCAAAAATAGCAATAGGCCGACCATGGCTTTTTCCATTTGAATTGCCCCAAACAGATTGCCATGAGTTTGTGTCCAGTCATTTGGATATAGCTTTTCAGGTGCGATAGCAGCCGCTTTTTCCGCAGCTATCGGCGCAGTAAAGATATCGTTAAGCTTCATGCGTACGCCCTGTGCGCCTTCTGGTAAACGCAGTAACTTTGCCGCATCTCCCATCGGGATAAACGCCATGAGACTGTCTACTTCTGGGCTGATCGTAAAGATACCTGTCAGAGTAAATCGCTTAAATCGCGGTATCACACCTGCTGGTGATGGTGACGCCTCTGGCAATACCAGCGTCACTTTATCCCCTATTTGCAGACCTAAAGACTGCACCATCTCCTCGCCCAACACGATACTGAAATCACCACTCTTCAGGGTGTCAATACTACCTTCAATCATATGCTCGTTGATGATGGAGACGTTTTTTTCGTATTCAGGCTCGACGCCTGTCACCATGATACCTGCGACCTGACCATTTGATGTCAGCATCCCTTGCAATTGAATGAATGGTGCCACAGCTGCCACTTCTGGGTCTTCTTTGATCTGATCAGCGAGCTGTTCCCAGTCGCCAATAATTTCTGATGAGACCACAGTAGCCTGCGGTACCATTCCCAAAATACGGGTTTTCAGTTCACGGTCAAAGCCGTTCATCACTGATAGCACCGTAATCAATACGGCAACCCCAAGCGTCAGACCAATCATCGAGATGAGTGATATAAAGGAGATAAAGCCATTACTACGTTCTGCTCGGGTATATCGTAAGCCGATAAATAACGCTAAAGGACGAAACATATTCAAACTCTTTATCTTATCTACGTGCGACTTTATATAGGTTGCATAACGAGCAGTAGTAAATGCATCATACAGTTGCTACTGCTCACATATAAATCAAACACAAAAACAGGGTGTCAGACGAGCCAATAACAGCTGTCAAAAGGGAGCTAGTTTGACACAAACTAGCTGATATGTGCCAGTCATTAGCAACACCTGAGAGTATTTTTTACCAAAAAACTGGGTTTTGTTATTATTTTTTATAGGGGGCTTGCTATTAGCTGTACCAATACCTATATATTATATGCTAAAGACAATTGTCATTAACCCCTCATTGAGGTTTCTGATCTTTTACTAGCTAGGCTGCTGACCATCATAAACCAATCATTTAAAATGTTGGATGGTACACAAGCAAATATAGTATTAGATACAAACCTCACGCTGACTTAATTTTGAGTATTTTCATGACCATAAATTATCAATACAAAAACATTCAATCTCCCACCAAGATCACGTTGACCGATGAGCAGTCTGCAGGTCACGCCGATCACTGGCGTATTCTGACCGATGATATGAGTCATGATGTGCCTGAATGGCTACAAAAAATGATCGAAGTCGCCGCGATGCCTAAAGGCCTGAACAATAACGTCAGTGCAAAAGACAGCTGCCTGCTTTTATCAGAAGATCAGCCATGCCATATTAATCAAGTGCTGGCGATGAAAGATGGCAAGCCAGAATGCTTTATCAATGCTTATCCCTGTGTCGATAGTCCTTACGGATTGAACTGCAAAATTGAGCGTGTCATCGCCAATGATAACTCGCACGATGCCGTGTTACGTTTACGTACTGCTGATGGCAGCATTATTTATGCGTTTGATCAACTTTATACGACCAACCGTCATCTCTATCAACGCGACACCTCTTACTATGTCAACTTTAGTGCTTGGGCGCATGAAATTAAGCCAAGCGAGCAAAACGAAGTCATCATGGTCGAAGACCAAGAGTCTATCCGTTATCACCGTGCCTTTAACGACATCGTGGCGGCAAATGACGGAAAAATCCCTGATGACCTACAAGAGCAAATCAGCGAATGGAAACCTGAAACCAAAGAACAAATGGCACCTGTCGAGATTAACTTAGGCCATATGTGCGCTTACTTGTTTGGTGATACGCTAGGACAAGAAGACGAGGCTTGGTGTCAAGGTCAAGTCCTTGGCAAGCAAGAAACCGTCTTCAATGGTAAATCTATCATATTGTTTGACGTAGTGACGCTACGTGAGCAAGACGCAGATCCTTTTGTAGTGCGTATCGGTGCGCTCAACACTGCTGAAACCAATAGCATCAAAGTACATGACTACGTCCAAGCAAACGTATGGCTGCAAGCAGCAATATACAAAGAAAACCAATCAAATGCGACGCAGCAATCAAAAGCTAGCTAGTCTTTTTGAAAGACTTTCTACAGCTTTCATGCTGCTACTTATGTAATTACCCAATGAAAAAGCCCCTAATATGAATTAGGGGCTTTTTTGTGTCTTATGGATTCTTACAACGCAAAAACGTAACGTAAAAATCGTACAAATATACGATTAAGCCATCGTCGTCATTGATTTGATGCGAGTGTATAGCTCTTTTTGCTCTGCGCTTGGACGTGCAGTCTGTACGGCCATCAACTGTGACATATCACCTTCGACACGGATTTTGCCACTCATAAACGCACCCATGATTTGATTGGTATCAAAATCAGTGATGATAGACTGTAGAATATCGCGATCTAGTAGCAGTGTCGTTGTTGCATTATCGTTTAAGCCGCGATGCAGCAAACCATTTGCAAAATTGGCTTCGATAGTTTTATCAGCTTCAGCCACTTTTAAGTTGACGACCATATTGGCAAGTACTGGCGGTAAGTTTAACTCACCTGCTTCGTTGCCCATTTTTTCTACTTGCTCAAACCATTCATCTGTCAAAAAAACTGCCATATTATATTATCCTTAATTGATATTCTGTCAGACCAATATCCCTTGAGGCACTCTTGGCCTAACTATTAGAGTTATTAAAATGATTGCTATCAATAGACCTATGCGATGCATAGCCATTAATGACGTTCAGCCTCATTATAAAGGGCGACTTGATAAGAAGTAAAACCTATTTATCGGCTCAGCAATGTTATTGTTACAAAACTTCTTTGCAGGTCTACGCTTATGTTTAGCGAGCGTCTCCCCTATTCAATCAAAATGAGCATCTAGAATAGTGACAAAATTGTGTATAAAATAGAGGAGTAGCACAGCAATAATAAGTTGCTCGCTAACATTTATACCAAAGAGTTTGTATTTTGGCGCATAGTTCTGATGATATTTAATTAGGATTGCGTTACAATACCCTTAAACAGAGTCGGGAGTTTTAACCAAACATTACATAATCGTGTTTTTTGTCAGCCGCCGCTAGCATACATCTATGGTCAATGCGTTTTAATAGCCCTATAGATATGGGTATCTATCTTCATTAGTACAGATTTTTTCGTAATAATTAAGATACATATTTAGCCTTATGAGATGTTTGATGCTCAAAACGGCGCGTCTTCTTATTTACCTTGATGATCTATTAACAATCCTACTATCGATTGACCTTAAGTAAGATGTACGAAATGCCTATTTCTATTTATTAGTATTAACTAATAGACAGTAAGGGCCTAAATCGATAGTTAATGACGTCATTGCGCTAAATAAGCCAAAAAACAACATGTGTTGGCGCTAGTATAAATACAAATTTGAGAGTGTTTATAGTGCAGACAACATAGATTGTTGGTTAATTCTGTTGATAATTCGGGCTGTAAAGGAATCATCCAATGAGTTTACAAAACACAGCAGTCGCCCCAGTTGACCGTGAGTATGAAATTACTATCGTAAGATTTTTTACGATCATGGCTGTCGTTTGGGGCATCGTCGGCATGAGTCTTGGTGTGTTCATTGCTTCACAGTTAGCATGGCCAGCACTCAACTTTGACATTCCATGGCTGACCTTTAGTCGTTTAAGACCACTGCATACCAATGCGGTGATTTTTGCGTTCGGTGGCTCTGCCCTGTTCGCAACGTCTTACTACATCGTTCAGCGTACCTGTAAGACGCGTTTATTTGCGCCATATTTGGCTTGGTTTACCTTTTGGGGTTGGCAAGCGGTTATCGTATCCGCCGTTATTACCCTTCCTCTAGGTTTGACCTCAACTAAAGAATACGCTGAGCTTGAGTGGCCGATCGATATCCTAATTGCCTTGGTATGGATCTCTTATGCCATTGTATTTTTTGGTACGCTCATCAAACGTAAAACCTCACATATCTATGTGGCTAACTGGTTCTTTGCCGCTTTCATCATTACGATTGCATTACTACACATCGTAAACAGCATGGCGATTCCAGTTAGCGCGTTCAAATCTTATTCGCTATTTGGCGGTGCAACTGATGCGATGGTGCAGTGGTGGTACGGGCATAATGCGGTAGGTTTTTACTTAACGGCAGCCTTCCTTGGAATGATGTATTATTTCGTTCCTGTACAGATTGGTCGTCCTATCTATTCTTATCGTTTGTCTATCGTTCACTTTTGGGCATTGATTGCTTCATATATGTGGGCCGGTGGTCACCATTTGCATTATTCAGCGCTTCCTGATTGGACGCAGTCTCTTGCTATGGTCTTCTCAATCATCCTATTCGCACCATCTTGGGGTGGTATGATTAACGGTGTACTAACGCTATCAGGTAGTTGGGATAAGCTGCGTACCGATCCAATCATTCGCTTTATGATTGTTGCATTGTCGTTCTACGCGATGTCGACGTTCGAAGGCCCAATGATGTCTATCAAAACAGTGAATGCGCTATCACATAATACTGATTGGACAGTTGGTCACGTACACTCAGGCGCACTTGGCTGGGTTGGTATGATTACCATTGGTTCGCTATACGTACTGCTACCACGTATTTATAACAAACCGAAGATGTACTCTATCAGCTTAATCACCACGCATTTTTGGCTTGCGACTGCAGGAACGATTTTCTATATCGTGTCTATGTGGATCTCAGGTATTGGCCAAGGCATGATGTGGCTGGCTACTAACCCAGACGGTACTTTGGTATATAGCTTCGTTGATACTGTTGAATTCTCGCATTTCCCATATATTGGCCGTGCATTTGGTGGCTTCTTATATGTATCGGGTATGTTTGTTATGGCTTATAACTGCTATAAAACACTCAAAATGCCAGAAGGTAAGCCTGTAGATGTCGCTGATCCAACGGATCATGAACCTAGTGTCGAAAAACCTTCGACAGCTAACGTATAAGGAGCGATCATGGCTGGTACACCGCATGAAATTATTGAAAAAAATACAGGCTTGTTAGTCATTGGTATCGTGATTGCTATTAGTTTTGCAACGCTAGTTGAAATCGTGCCATTGATCTATGACAACAAGGGTCCTGAAGAAGGTGGGGTGAACGCTCCCCTTCCTGCTATGGAGCCTTGGACAGCGCTTGAATTTGAAGGTCGTGATATTTATATCCGTGAAGGATGTCACGTTTGTCATACTCAAATGGTTCGCCCATTACGTGCAGAAGTTGAACGTTATGGACCATACTCACGTGCCGCTGAGTCGACGTGGGATCATCCATTCTTATGGGGATCGAAACGTACTGGACCAGATTTAGCACGTGTTGGTGGCCGTTATTCTGAAGATTGGCAAAAGCAACATTTGATCAATCCACGTTCGCTAGTGCCTGAGTCAGTTATGCCAGGTTTCCCTTGGTTAGCGACTAACGAAGTAGATGGCGAAAACATTCAAGCTAAAATGCGTCTATTCCGCGATCGCTTCGGTGTTCCTTATACTGAAGAAGATATTGAAGGCGCTCCAGATGCAGTGCTTGGCGCTACTGAGCTTGACGCTTTGGTCGCCTATCTACAGCAGTTAGGTACCGCAATGGAAGGACAGCGCTAATGGGTATTGGTGAATTACAAACAATTGCGACCGTTTCTGCCTTTGTTGCCTTTGTAGGCGTTGCATGGTGGGCGTATTCGCCAAAAAACAAAAAACGCTTCGAAGAAGATGCACAACTTGCGCTTGATGACGAGGATATTAGATCTCTGTCTGAAGAGCAGCGCAATAAGGATAAACGATGACATTTTTTTGGAGTTCTTGGATCACTGTATTTAGTTTTGCTTGTTGGCTATTTATTCTTGGCGTCCTTTTGATGGTTCTAAAGTACAAGCCAGAAGTAGAAGAAGACGGTACAACAGGTCATGAATATGATGGCATCCGAGAATACGACAAACCCCTGCCCAAGTGGTGGTTAGTGATATTTTTTGGCTCAATCGTCTGGGGCATCGCTTACTGGGTGTTTTTCCCAGCCATGTTCCCTAAGCATTGGGACGGTATTGCCACAGTAGAAGTCGATGGCGAAACGGTACCTTGGACCTCTAAAAACGAGTTGTTCAGTGAACTTGAACAGAACAACAAAGTATTTACTGATAACTTTGAAAAAAGCATTTTGGTAAAAGCAGACGCTGCAGGCGCGACTACGACACTTGGTACGCTAAACGAGTTACAAGCGACCATGCGTCGTAGCGAAAACCCGCCAGCAGATCTACAGACTAAAATTGACGAAAAAGTTGCAGAACTTGCTCCTTATGTCGAAAAACTGTCTGAAAATCCAAATGCTTTAAAAGTTGGTAGCCGCTTGTTCCTACAGAACTGTTCTGTATGTCATGGCTCTAACGCTAAAGGCGCGACAGGCTACCCCAACCTAACAGACAATGATTGGTTATACGGCGGCGAAGCTAGCAATATTCTGACCACGCTACACAATGGTCGTATCGGTGGTATGCCTGCTTGGCGCGATCAGATCGGCGAAGACGGTGTACGTGCAGCATCTGAGTATGTATTGTCACTATCTCCAAACAACGGTAGTAAGAGTAACGGTGAACTTGACCAAACTTTGGTTAATCAAGGCGAAGCTATCTTTAAGCAGCAGTGTGCACTTTGTCACTCTGAAAGCGGTAAAGGTATGATTTCAGCAGGTGCACCGAACTTGACTGACAATATCTGGTTATATGGCGGTGAGCGTGAGACTGTACGTAATACATTACGTTATGGCCGTGCTGGCGTTATGCCTCAGTGGGAAACTAAGCTAGGTAACGAGCGTATCATGCTACTTGCTGCTTATATCTACTCACTATCAGATAAAACAGGCAAATCACCTGAAGCAGCACCAGTTACTGCTGCTACTCAGCCTGTAGCAACTGAAGAAGCAACTGCTAACTAATACGTTGTTACTGTACTGAATATGGACGAGATTTAATGAAGGGAGAACTGTTATTGCAGTTCTCCCTTTTGCGTATAGCGGTATTGTTTTTTATTTAGAAATGACAATGATGAGTGGCTATCAACACTAGAAATCGTTCTCATATATTCGTTGCTTTTTACGATTATCACCCCATTATTAGTAGGGAGAATGTTAGAATAGCTATTTTTTAAAATAGTCTATTGGTCATGGCTTTATATCGCTCTGACTCAATCACATAACACGATAGTCAATTTCGCATAAATCAGATACAGGCTTGTTTAGCCTACTACTTGTAGTACCTTTACTCCCCTTGCCTGTATCAAGGTTATGTTGAACCGACTATATTTACAATCGATCATTTGGTAAGCAGATTAGAAAGTTTTTTATCGAATTTTTTATCCGCTATTTACTGACATTGATAACATCATACACTCATATACCTCGACGCTAGAGGTGTTTGTTCATCATGCCAGCAGACTGATTCTTTTTTTAAAGAGGCACGTTTATGTCAGCACAACAACCCAATAAAATTCCTGTACAACAAGTCGATCTTGATGCAACCAAGCATCGTGTGCATCCGAGGTTTGTAACAGGTTTTTATCAAAATATTCGTGTCATCACGATGTATGCTCTTTTGGCGGCTTTTTTACTTTTGCCATGGCTGCGCTATAATGATAGACAAGCGATATGGTTTGATGTGCCATCGCAGCATTACTATATTTTTGGCATGACGTTTTTGACGCAAGATTTTTACTTTATTGCTGCATTTGCCATTATTGCCGCGTTTACGCTGTTTATGGTGACGGTATATGCAGGACGCGTTTGGTGTGGTTACGCCTGTCCTCAAACGATATGGACCCATCTATACCAATATGTTGAAAAATGGGTAATTGGCGATCGTAATAAACGCATCAAGTTTGATAAAGCACCATTAAGTGCGAGCAAGGTATTCAAGCGTACGGTTGTTTATTCAATTTGGTTTTTGCTTTCTGTGATTACAGCAGCGACCTTTGTTAGTTATGTGGCGGGAACAGACTCTCTATATCATAGCTGGCAGTCAATAGGAGTAATTCCATTCCCTGACTGGCCAACGTGGGTATGGGTTTCAATGTTTATCTTCACCTTCGCTACTTATGCCAATGCAGGCTACATGCGTGAGCAGATGTGTGTACAGATTTGTCCTTATGGCCGCTTTCAGAGTGTGATGTTTGATAAAGACACATTGATCGTATCTTATGATTATGAACGCGGTGAGCCACGCGGTGCCCGTAAAAAAGGCACAAATCCAGAGCACTTAGGCGATTGCATTGAATGTACCATGTGTGTGCAGGTCTGCCCTACTGGTATCGATATTCGTGATGGTTTGCAAGTTGGCTGTATCCAGTGTGCAGCTTGTATTGATGCCTGTAACGAAGTGATGGACAAGGTCGGCTATCCGCGTGGACTGATTCGTTATACGACCGAACGTCAGTTAGCAGAAAAAGAGCCAAGCCGCGTACTACGCCCACGATTATTTGCTTATTTGACGTTATTAGCTGTGCTATGTGGCGGTGTTATATATGCGCTGACCGATCGCGTGCCCTTAGAGATTGATATCCGCCGTGACCGTAATCAGTTGTCGTCTATCAATAATCAAGGCATGATCGAAAACAGCTATATCGTCAAGCTAACCAATAAGACGCAGGATGCTCATACCTACACGATAACACTAGCACCGCAAAAAGGGTTGAGTTTAGAGCTGCGCTTTAATGATGTACCATTAGAAGCTGGCGAAAGCTTTGATATGCCAGTCAGTATTTATGGTGATCCTGATGTGATAGAGTTTGGCCAAACGCCTGTCACGCTAAATGTGAGCAGCGAAAATGGCAAGTATAAGGTAAGTAAGCAAAATATCTTTACGACCCAAGGTCAGTAAATTACTGACTTATCCATTATTTAGTTTTATGTATCTCATTCGGTAGTCTAGCTAGTTCAAGTAGTTAAATAACTATTCTAGCTAAAGACTATCGAATAAATTTTTTACCATTAAACTGGTAGCGCTTAGCCGCCAAATTATCCGTTGATACCATTTATAGATGTCTAATGAACGGCTATCTATTGAATGCGTATCTGATGCATAGGTATTTTATGTCTACTCCAGCACCGAACTTTAAACATCAAGATAAGCAGCCATGGTATAAAAATTACATGGTCGTTATCTTTGTGATTGGCATGCCTGCTGCGGTCGTGATCGCTTGTATTTGGTTTGTTTATTACTCTTACCAGATCCGTGATAGCGTGGTACGTGACGACTGGTATATGGATGGCAAAACGCTCTATCATGATGTATCCCGTGATAAGCTCACGTATGACTTAGACTTGCATGGACAAATGCAGTTTGCAGAAAATGGCGATATTGTGTTTTATCTTAACTACCCTGAGCAAAGCGTCCAGTCAGGCAAGCTGCTAAACGGCACACCACTTACTTATCCTGATACGTTGGAACTTTCTATTTCTCATGCAACGGATATCAAAAAAGACCGCGATGTTGTCCTTAAGCATGTTGAGGGCAATAAATACAGTGCACAAGTCGATATTGATCCTGTAAAAGCCAAGTATTACCTACAGGTTAGCAACGACGGTAAAGATGATTGGCGTATGCAAGATGTCGCAAAACTGCCTCGTTCAAAGGTCAGCTTTGACCCACTACCAGTTTTTGCTAAGAGTTAATACTGTTAGTAGCACTTAGACGTGAAAAAACCAGCCACTCGTCAGAGATTGGCTGGTTTTTTTTGAGCTATTTAATATAGCCCTAATTCATAAACTACTAAATCACAGGGTTAATCGTTGGAATTTTCTGTGCTTTACGCTCGTTTTGTGCGGCTTTATCCGTCTCTGTTGAATAAGGCTTATCACTAGCGAACTTAGGATTGAACGTTTGCGTCCTTGGCGATACAGGTAAACCAATCTCAGCCAAACTATCTGTCTGACCAGCTTGAATATTGTCGCCTTCAAATAAACGCTCATCATTATCGCGATCAAGACTGAGTGTTTCAAAATCAAACAATTCACGATCAGCTAACTGTGATGGCGCGACGTTTTGCATGGCCTTAAAGATAGAAGCCAAACGCTGCGGATGAGCATCATCCCATTCACGGAGCATATCGTTGATGATGGCGCGTTGTAGATTGGTCTGGCTACCACACAGGTTACAAGGAATGATGGGAAATTCTTTTAATTTGGCGTACTCAATGATGTCTTTTTCTTCGACATAAGCCAATGGGCGAATCAGCATATTTTGCTTGTCATCACTCAGCAGTTTGGGCGGCATGGATTTGAGCGCACCACCATGGAATAAATTCAAAAAGAAGGTCGCTAGCATATCGTCACGATGATGGCCAAGGGCAATCTTAGTCGCGCCAATTTGTTTAGCAAAGCCATATAGTGAGCCGCGGCGCAGACGAGAGCACGCAGAGCAGTAAGTCTTGCCTTCTGGCACCACACTTTTGACGATGCTATATGTGTCTTTTTCTAAAATATAGTGGGCAATGCCCTGCTCGTTTAGATACGCAGGTAAAATGTCTTCCGGATAGCCTGGCTGCTTCTGATCAAGATTGACAGCGACGATATCAAAATGAATCGGTGCAATGCGTTTTAGCAGCAATAAAATATCGAGTAAGGTATAGCTGTCTTTACCACCCGAAACACAGACCATCACCACATCGCCATCTTCGATCATATTAAAATCGCGGATTGCCCAAGAGACTTGGCGACGCAGCTTCTTTTGTAGTTTACGAAAGTACGCTGATTCGGTAGGTGCTTGCGCATCGGCAAACTGCTCATCAATCATGTCCTCATCATTGCCATCTTCAGAGACGTCATCGTACTCTCTACTGTCAGTACTGATGTCTAAAGCCTGAGTATCAAAGCTCGTTGCATCAGATACATCATCAGCTTGAGAAGGAATATTTGGCGTAAATAAGGTTGCTGCGGTCATAAGTTACTCAATATCTTTATAAGGGTGGTTTTACTATAAAGCGATTTGCGATAAGGCTTTTAAAGCATTATCACCAATGTTATGTGACTGATACTTTAAAAGCTGCGATTATAACAAATATTGCTAACAGATTGAAAAGATGACAGTAATACCGACTTTATTTTATTACGATGCTGTTTAAATTTGCTTTAGCAGCTTAGTGACGGGTGATTGGTCGCTTCGTGGTTCTGTAGTAGACGTATTTTTGCTAAAATAGCCGTTTTCGTAAACCAATAATAGATATCACTATGACTAACGTTACTTTGCAAAACACCCCCAATCAAGTATCAGATGCTGATTTAGCTGCCCTTACCAAAAGCCAAAATGCGGTTGTCCTTTTATCTGGCGGTCTCGATTCGGTGACTTGCTTATATTGGGCAAAAGCACGCTATGCATCAGTGACAGCAGTCAGCTTTAACTATGGTCAGCGTCATAATAGTGAACTTGTGGCCGCAAAGACCATCGCTGAGACAGCAGGCGTCAATCATAGAATCATCGATATTGATATCGCACAACTGGGTGGCTCATCATTAACAGACCACAGTATGATCGTGCCAGACGGTGATTCGGACAAATTCCCTAGCAAAAAGCGCGACGAAATCGATAACGACGCTATTCCTAATACCTACGTGCCTGCGCGCAACACAATATTCTTATCGTACGCGTTAGCAGTCGCCGAAGTCGCTGATGCAAATCATATTGTCATCGGTGTCAGCTCAGTTGACTATTCTGGCTATCCTGATTGTCGCCCAGAGTATATAGCTGCCTTTGAACATATGGCCAATCTCGCGACAAAAGCGGGCGTTACTGGTCATCGCTTATCGATTCAAACGCCATTGCAGCAATTATCAAAAGCCCAAACTATTGAGCTTGGTCTGTCATTAGGTGTCGATTACGGCCAGACGATTTCTTGTTATCGTGCAGATGCCAATGGTCTTGCTTGCGGTGTTTGTGATAGCTGCGCACTGCGTCGTCAGGGCTTTGCCCAAGCTGGCGTAACCGACCCTACTCATTATCAGTCTTAATTAATTTTAGTCGGTCCTATATAGACTGGATACAGTATAAGGCGCGCTTATTCCACTATCCTTCCTTATGTTTAAATCATATCGAACCGACTATGTATCAACGCTAAATATTGCGTGGAATGGTGACACCCATCAACATTCGCGCAACATTCGCTTGCATTAACACAGCACGTCGTTCTTGTATTCTAATCGACATACTTGCTATCGTATGAACGATTATATTTATCGAAAGATGTACCTGACGATATCGGTCACTCATATATTGATGAGTTGACTTTGCATTGAGCAAAAGATAAAAAATTGACGCTACCCGTAAGAGGAAATTTATGAAGTTGTTGCCAGTACTACCCCTAGCCTTAGCGGCCCTGTTTGCCATGCCACAAGCCAACGCTGCTGACATTAAGCAAGACAATATCAATTCATGTGTCAATGGCGCAGTCAAATACAAAGTCGCTGACAAAAGCAACGCAACCAAACTATGTAACTGTACTATTGGTGTGCGCAGCAACATGACTATCGGTCAAATGTGGGAAATCGAAAGCTACGCACAAGACAAGAAAGATCCATCTGGCCTGCCATATGTGAAAGCGATGCAAAAAGATTTGCAGCAGTGCACCGTTGGTTTGGATTTGAAGAAGCCGCAAAAACCTGCTTAATCTCTAATCGTTTGATATACAAAAGACTGGCCATTGCCAGTCTTTTTTGTTGCCAATGAATGGGCAAAGTGTAAAACTGATTATTTATTTCTACTAATCTGCCTATAATAAGAACACTATAAATAGAACCATCATTAAGCCAATACACATAACTAAAACTAATAAGGATTTTACAATGGCCAAGCCAACAACAGAAACCATTCACCTACCTGATTTTCCAGTAACCATAGTACGCAAACTTGCTGGTAACTTTATTCATGATGAAATCAATCTAAAAGAAATGGTCGCCAATACCGATAAAGGCCTTATTCTCTATTTTTATCCCAAAGACAACACGCCAGGCTGCACCACACAGGCAACAGAGTTTACCTCGCACCTTCATGACTTCGATGAATTGGGCTACGATATCATCGGCGTCTCTCGTGATAGCGTTGAATCTCATGAAAAGTTTATCGACAAATATGACTTACAGATTCCACTCATCAGTGACGCTGATGAAAAGCTATGCCAGTATTTTGACGTTATCAAAGAAAAAAATATGTACGGCAAAGTTACGCTAGGCCTTGTACGTTCGGCATTTGTATTCAATAAAAACAGTGAACTGACTCATGCACAGCGTAACCTACGTGCCAAAGACTACACCAGCCGCTTACTGACTATATTAGCGCCGTAATTACTGGTTCCGTAATTAAGTCAGTATTATTGACGTTATAGTTAAATCAATACTTATAATAAGAACGATAAAAATCGAATAAAAAATATAAGCCAAGCATTCAGTCCATTACTGAATATAACTTTGCCCCTATTAGAGAATAATATGAATAAACAATCTGACACGACCACCGACGATACGTCGAAAGAAGTCACGCGTAAAGTATCTGTCGCTATTATCGGCGCGGGTACCGCAGGTCAAAACGCTTTTCGCCAAGCAAGTAAAATCAAAGATGACGTAGTCATTATTAATGAAGGGTTTTGGACCACGACCTGTATTGCGGTCGGCTGTATGCCTAGTAAGCTGCTAATTGCAGCGGCGGATCGCGCACATGATGCCAACCATTCTGCTGAGTTTGGTATTTATGCAACCGCGCAAATAGATGGTAAACGAGTCATGGAGCGTGTGCGTGACGAACGCAGTCATTTTGCCAGCTATATTAAAAAACAAGTAGACAGTTGGCCTGATCATAAGAAAATCGACGGTCGTGCTCTTATTAATGAACAAGGGCTAATCGAAGTCAATGATGAGCTGATTGTTGCTGAGCAAATCATTGTCGCCACCGGTAGCTCGCCGTTTATTCCTGATGGGTGGGCGGATAAGCTTGGTGATACCATGCTCACGTCTGATAGTGTCTTTGAGCTTGAAGATTTGCCAAAAACCATGGCTGTCGTTGGTGCTGGTGCTATTGGTCTAGAGCTTGCGCAAGCACTCACACGCTTGGGTGTGGAAGTTACGCTGCTAAACCGTGCCAAACAAGTGGCTGGTCTAAAAGATGATGATATTAATAATAAGGCCATGGATTGCTTAAGTCATGAATTAACCATGCATCTAGGCAGCGAAATTACCGATGTAGGAACAAAAGCAGATGAAGGTAATAAAAGTGCGTTTATCAAATATGAAGACAGCTCTGGTGAGTCTCAGCAATGGCAAGGCGAGTACGTATTAGTTGCTACTGGTCGTCGCAACAATATTAAGCAGCTAGGTGTTGAAAACTTAGGTGTCGAGCTAGACGATAAGAACCGTCCAAAAGATTTAAGTAAAAAAACAGGCCAAATTGGCAACTTAAACGTCTATATCGTTGGTGATGCCAATGCTAATATTCCGTTACTGCATGTGGCTAGCGATGAGGGCTATAGTGCGGGCAGTATGGTCTGCGAGAACACAGAAGCGGCCTATATTCGCCCACCTGCGACTCCGTTTTCTATCGTATTTTGCTCACCGCAAATCGTCAATGTTGGTATGTCGCTACCAGAGATTCAAAAAGATTCAGAACTCGAATTTGTTATCGGTAGTGTGAGCTTTGATAATCAAGGACGTAGCCGTGTGATGGGTGTCAACTGCGGCTTACTACATATCTATGGTTGCAAAAAGACAGACAGAATTTTGGGCGCTAGTATGGTCGGCCCTGACGCTGAATATATCGGTCATATACTTGCTACAGCAATTACCAATGATCTGAGCATCAAAGATATGCTCGACACCCCTTTTTATCATCCGACGATACTAGAGGGACTACGTACGGCGTTACGTGATGTGCAGTACAAAATGGAGATACCTTTCCAATCTTTAGACACCCAAAAGGATAGTTCTTAATCGACCATTTAGCTAACTCCTCAAATCAGCAATGCCTTTAAATTAATAGTAACTAGTCTTAACCATTACTTTATTTGATTACCTTGACGACTTGAGGTAATTTATAAATAGATATTCGTTTATAATTTTTTGTACAAACACATCCTGCATGGACGAAAAAATGCCAATCGCTAGTGTTACCGACTTTTTTGAAGAGATCGTTCGCGACTTACATACTAGCCTATATCTTGCTCTCGGCGGCTCTATAGATGAAGAGTCACTTAATTGGTCCTCTCAAGCAGTAGAATTGGCGAGCACTGGCATCAAAATCCTAATACTGCTTGCGGTATTGGGATTTTTTTATTGGTTGGCCAATTATATTCTTAGACAAAGCCGCGCCAAAATTAGACTAAATGAGCGCCGCACTAAGATTATCCGTTCAGTTTTGCGCTATGTCTGGATTGTCGCCAGTCTGATAGCGATTATGAGTCAGATAAACTTTGAACCAGAGACCATCAAAGCCACCGCGAAGGCAAGCACTTGGGCAGGTATCTATTACGTACTTTGGGCATCATCAGGACAAATCATTCACAGAGTCCTACAGCATTATGGTCTCAACGCTTCCATAGAGCAGCTACTCAAAAATATTTTATCTGTACTACTATTGGTACTCGGGCTTGCCAGCGTCATGGCGCAATTTGGTTTTGACATTGTATCGTTAGTAGCGGGCTTGGGTATTGTTGGTTTGGCAGTAGGTTTTGCCGCTCAATCGACGCTTGCCAATTTTATCGCTGGTATCACTATTCTGCTTGAGCAGTCTTTTCAAGTCGGTGATTGGATTCATATCAATGACAATGAAGGGCGCGTAGTACTTATCGCGTTGCGCACCACTCATATCCTCACTCGAGACAATATCACTGTCATTATCCCAAACTCCAACGTTGCCTCCTCCGAGGTGATTAACCTGACGTCCAAAAACTTTATCCGTTTTGATATTCGTGTGCGTATCGCGTTCGAAGATGATATTGAGACGGCTCGTAAGGAAATTTTGCAAGTACTCAGCAATACCGATGCGGTGCTTAATCGTCCTGAGACCTCAGCGACCGTGGCAGAAATTGGCGAGTACGGGGTGTTCTTTATCGTACGTTTTTGGGTCAAACCAGCAGCCGTTGCCCGCATCCCCAAAATCAAAGAAGTGCTGCAAGAAGAAATTAAAATTGCGTTTGATGCTGCCAACATTTCTACGCCCTATCCGCATATGCGATTGCTGATGCCAAAGGATGTTGACTACCCTATCGCAACCAAACCCTTTGCGACCACCACTCAAATCGTCCCAGAGGAATTACCGCTGACGAAGGGTGAGTAGAGAATTTATTTTTACGTATTTAGCTATCACATCTTAAAATCTTAAACACGGCTACTTTGAACCATCCTACTGTGAATTATGGTAAAATTGCCGGTTACACCGATTATCTTATTATTTGCTTTTTTGTCAATTTAGCCCACAGGTACCCGTATGACCGAACAAACCGCGCCCGCATCTCTAACAGCAGCTTCACCAGAGTTGTCGCTTGATCTTATTATTACCTGTGCCGATGGGCTTGAGGCACCACTGCAAACTGAGCTAACCAGTTTTGGCATTGACAGCGAAATCAAAAGTACCGGCCGTCTAGCCGTAACTGGTGGCTTGCGTGAGCTATATACCATCTGCCTATGGTCACGCGTGGCCTCGCGGGTATTGATGCTGATTAAACGTAAAAACATCAATGCAGAATACGACGTTGCAGAGCAGCTATACGGCTTGGCAAAATCGGTCAATTGGACTGAGCAATTTAGCCTAGAGCAAACCTTTGCTATTCGTCTGTCTGTCGATAAGCGTGTCGCTGTCAGTCAGCAGTTTGCGATGCTACGTATCAAAGATGCAATTGCCGATACCTTTAACGAAGTTTACGACAGCCGTCCTAACGTCGACAGCAAAAACCCAGACTTCTCTGTTTTTGCAACCATCAATGATAAGCAAGCTGAGTTGTATTTAGATTTATCTGGTACCAGTTTGCATCGCCGTGGTTATCGTGTGGCCATGACAGAAGCACCTTTAAAAGAAAACTTGGCAGCCGCCCTACTCTATAGCGCTGGTTGGCACAAGAAAAATGAAGCTGGCGACGCACCTTTCTATAATGCGTTAATTGACCCAATGTGCGGCTCTGGAACGTTCCTTATCGAAGCGCTATTGATGCATTGCGACTACGCTGTGGGTATCGACAAAGCTGCCAATCAATTTGGCTTTTACCAGTGGCAGCATCATGACGAGACGCTATGGCAAGAGATGATCGATGATGCTCAAACGCGTTTCCGCGAAGCATTAGAGATTGCCAACGAGCAGCCTGATACATTGCCGCTTATGCTGGGCTTTGATGCTGATAGTGGTGCGATTCTTGCTACAGAGAAAAACCTTATTGCCGCAGGTTTACAAGACCTTTTACCGCTACTCGATATCGAACATCGTGCGCTTGACCAACTCAGCAACGTGCTCAAGCCATTAGTCAATGATGGTCGATTGAGCAATCCTTTGGTCATTACCAACCCACCGTATGGTGAGCGTTTGGGTGATGAAGAAATGATTAAGCCGTTGTATCAAGCAATTGGGCTTATCTTGCAAGACAGCTTTGCCGGTAGTGGCATTGACCCGATGCTTGGCATATTGGCCTCTCATGTTGAACAAGTAGATATTCTACCAATTAAAGAACCAAAAACGTTACGCTGTCATAATGGTGCTATCACCGTCTATTTCCGCTACGGAACGCTTATCGCTGGACAAACGGGCAATCTTGTTAGTCGTTTTGAGAAACGCGAGATTGAAGTAGAAGAGGGTCAAGACTTCATTAATCGTCTGCAAAAAAACCTTGCTAAACTCAAGAAACTGGCCAAAAAAGACCATGTAAGCAACATTCGTGTTTACGATGCTGATTTACCTGATTTCAAAGTCGCAATCGATTTATACGGTGATTATGCGCATGTGCAAGAATATGCGCCGCCAAAGACCATCCCACCTGAGACTGCAAAAAAGCGCTTTAACTTGGCATTGATGGGTATCCGTGAAGTCTTTGATATTAACCGTGAACAGATCTTTATCAAAACGCGTGCCCGTCAGTCTGGCAACGATCAGTACAGCAAGCAGAACACCACAGAAAAACGTGGCAAGTTTCATGTTGCGCGCGAAGATGGTGCCTATCTGTATGTCAACTTTACAGATTATTTAGATACTGGTCTGTTTATCGATCACCGTAATATGCGTGCTCGTATCAAGGACAACAGCCGCGGTAAAGCCGTACTTAACTTGTTCGCTTATACTTGTACTGCAAGTGTGCATGCAGCGCTTGCTGGTGCGAAAAAAGTCACTAGCGTCGATTTGTCACAGAACTATCTAGATTGGGGTAAACAAAACTTTGTCTTGAACGGTTTGGACGTTAGCCGCAATAAATACCAATTCGTTGCTGCCGATATCTTTGAGTGGATTAAAGACAATACCGAACAGTTCGATGTTATCTTTATTGATCCACCGACCTTCTCAAACTCTAAGAAGTTTCAAGGTACTTTTGATGTGCAACGTGACCATGCTGCACTGATTAATCGTGCCATGAACCGCCTCACCTCTGATGGCGTCTTATACTTCTCTAACAACTTTACGCGTTTTGAGTTAGATGAGCAGTTGACTCAGCGTTATGACATCATTGATATCACGCAAAAAACCATTGGCTTTGATTTCAATATCAAAAAGCCGATTCATCAAAGCTTTGAGATTCGTCATCGTCAAAGTCTATAATTCGAAGTTTTAGATTTATAAGGGCAATATAAGTATCTGAAACTTCTGTTTTTTGCCGAATGTATATGAAATATAACAATGGCCCAATCAGCTTTGATTGGGTCATTTTTTGTTGCTATGATAGAGCGTTACTAGGCGATGGATTTGCGCAGTTATTGCGTAAGCATCGCCTTTTTTCGATGACCTTATAAAACCACTAACATCTAATAAAAAGGATAACACCATGGCTTTATCACTTAATAAAGGCGGTAATTTATCGCTAACGAAAACTGACCCAAATTTAACCAAACTACTTATCGGTCTTGGTTGGGATGAGCGTGCCACTTCTGGTGCTGAGTTCGACCTTGATGCTAGCGTATTTCTGCTAAATGGTGCGGGTAAAGTACGCGGCGATCATGACTTTATTTTCTATAATCAACTGAAGTCTGACAATGGCGCTGTCGAGCATACTGGCGACAACCGTACTGGCGAAGGCGACGGTGATGATGAGGTTATCAAAGTAAATCTCACTCAAGTACCTGCAGACGTAGATAAAGTAGTCGTGACAGTGACTATCCATGACGCTGCTGCTCGTAGCCAGAACTTTGGTCAGGTAGCCAACGCTTTTATCCGTGTCGTTAATGAAGAAACAGGTACTGAAGTGGTACGTTTTGACCTAGCAGAAGACTACTCTGTAGAGACAGCGATGGTGTTTGGCGAAGTATATCGTCACAACGGCGAATGGAAATTCCGCGCTGTTGGTCAAGGCTATTCAGGCGGCTTGCAAGCGATGTGTCAGCAATACGGTGTCGATATCTAAAACCATTATTTACTGGTATTTAGTCTGTTATTAGTCACCGATATCACGTCCAAAATAGCAAACCGCCATCGTTGCAAATAGTCACAATTTTTAATGGCCAAATGACTAGTAATGCTTTACGTTTCGTTTAAAATTATGCATAAAAAGTGGTTAGTAATAACCGCTTTTTTGCGGTTCATGCCTATACTAGGTAGACCTTAGCTTTACGCAACCATACAGGATGTGTCATGAGACATTTTTATTTAGACTTTATCTTCACCGCAATTGCTTTGGCAATAGCAGCATGGTGGGGATATTCACATGGTGGTATGGGTGGCATGATAGCCACTCTTTCTATTACCGCTATTTTGGCCGTCATGGAGATTTCATTATCTTTTGATAATGCGGTGGTCAATGCTTCAGTCCTTAAGGGCTGGGACGAATTTTGGAAAAAGATATTTTTAACCGTTGGTATCCTAATCGCCGTATTCGGTATGCGATTGATCTTCCCTATTGTCATCGTCGCGGTTACTGCTGACCTTGGTATGATGGAAGTCATTAACTTGGCTTTATATAGCCCTGAAGAGTACTCAGCAAGACTGATGGCACACCATGCGGAAATCTCAGCATTTGGTGGTATCTTCTTACTATTGGTGTTCTTGAACTTTATTTTTGATGACAAAGAAGTACATTGGTTTGACTGGCTTGAGAGCCGTTTAGCCAAGCTAGGTAAAGTCGATGCCATGAGCGTATTTGTAGCGCTTATCGTCTTGATGATTGCGGTATCGTGGGCTAATGCAGAGCAGTCAAGCGCTGTTCTAATCGCAGGTGTTTGGGGTATCTTGGTTTATCTTGGCGTACAGGTTGTATCGGGTATGCTTGAGGGTGACCTGGAAGAAGACTTAGAAAACGAAGAGAATGGTTCGGGCGCTGCGGCGACCAGTGCCATTATGAAAGGCGGTATCATTGGTTTCCTATACTTAGAAGTCCTAGATGCTTCATTCAGTTTCGATGGTGTGATTGGCGCATTTGCAATTACTAATGACGTGATTGTTATTATGTTAGGTCTTGCGATTGGTGCGATGTTTGTACGTTCTATGACTATCTTCTTGGTAGACAAAGGCACGCTTGACGAGTTCATCTATCTTGAGCACGGCGCGCATTATGCAATCGGCGCATTGGCACTGATTATGCTATTGTCAGTGAAGTTCCATGTACCAGAGATTATCACTGGTCTGATTGGTATTGCCTTTATTGGTTGGGCGCTGCTAGCATCACTTCAGCATCGTAAAGCTGAGAAAGCCAGCTTAAACTAAGGCGTGTTCTCAGTGTAGTCTGTATCTAGTTATACATCTAAACAGGTCATATCATCAGGTATGGCCTGTTTTTTTGTCATACTGTTTTTGTCATACTGTTTTTGTCACACTGTTTTTGCCACCCTATCAGGTCATATCGAAGTCCCAAAATATCGGAATAACCAACAATTGAGACAATCAATGGTTAAAATTACGTTTGTCCTGTTACTATTGCCCTATCTTCAGTTAAAATCCTCATCCTTAAATAACTTGTCGAAATAAGACCCTATAAACGATATGCAAAAAATTCTTGATGATATTGCCGCAGAGATGGCAAGAGAAACTGATCGCGGCAAAGTAGCAGATTATATCCCGCAATTGGCTCATGTTGATCCGAACCAGTTCGGTATAGCTGTAGCGACTCCTGATGGGCATATGTATGCAGCAGGTGATGCCAGTACACTGTTTTCCATCCAAAGTATCTCTAAGGTATTTACCTTAACCATTGGTCTTGGCAAGCTAGGCGATACACTTTGGACACACGTCGGACGCGAACCATCTGGCGATCCCTTTAATTCAATTGTGATGCTCGAGCATGAGTCTGGCCGACCGCGCAACCCATTTATCAATGCTGGTGCCATTGCCGTGGTGGATGCTATTATGATGGGGCATAAACCCAAAGAAACATTGGGTGAAATTCTGCAGTTTGTCCACCTCATTGCAGATGATGAGTCAATTCGCTTTGATCATAAAGTAGCGGCTTCTGAGATGGCGCACAAGGACCGAAATGCCTCTCTGGCGCACTTTATGAAATCCTTTGGTCGTTTAAGACACGATGTGGATAATGTATTAGGTACGTATTTTCATCAGTGCTCAATTGCAATGAACTGCCAACAGTTGGCCAGTGCCGGTCTTTATTTAGTGTCTAACGGAGTTGATAAGCACTCAGGAGTACGTGTAATCAATGAAAAAAGAGCACGCCGTATTAACTCATTGATGATGATGTGTGGTCATTATGATGGCTCGGGCGAATTTGCTTACCGTGTGGGCTTACCAGGCAAAAGTGGTGTTGGTGGCGGTATTTTGACGATAGCACCTGGTAAAGGTTCTATCGCTGTCTGGTCACCAGGGCTTGATCATGTAGGTAACTCTAAGCTTGGACTAAAAGCACTAGAGCGCTTCGTACAAAAAACTGGCTGGTCGGTTTTTGCAGAATAAGAGATACATGTATATTTATCTAAATAGGTTTTTTATATAATGCCATGCTCTCATACTAGCTGCGAAGCATACCTAAGCCATGAGTTAGTTTGTTCTAAGCCTATATAGTCAGTCGATGCTTTTTAAAGCGATTGTTTTATCTAAGCTACCTTTGTGCCAAATCCCTTTTTGTATGAAACATTACTTTTCATAATAATATCTTAACGACTATTGCTAAGTTGATTAGAAATTATCAAAGATACAGAAGTATTATGTCCCTTAGTAAGCATATAGTAAGCGCACAAAATACGCCTTGCTTAGTGAGCAAACGCTTAGTATAGTAAAACGTAATGATATGCAGGGCATAGCGTACAGGTAAGTTTTTATTATTTGCTCTGAGGTATCAGTCACTGCACAACTTTTAGTTTATTTTTTATCAATCAATCCACTTAACTATTAATCCAAAGGATATTTGTATGGCTATTAGCTTAACAAAAGGCGGCAACGTAAACTTATCAAAAGAAGCGCCAGGTTTAACTAACATTACAGTCGGCCTAGGCTGGGATCCACGTGCCACTGACGGCCAAGAGTTTGATTTAGATGCAATCGGTTTTTTGATCAACGAAGCAGGCAAAGTCCGTAACGACCAAGATTTTATCTTTTTCAATAACCTAAAATCAGACAACGGCGCTGTTGAGCATACTGGTGATAACCGTACTGGCGAAGGCGATGGCGATGATGAGAAAATCAAAATCAATCTTGCGAGCATTCCAGCTGACGTCAACAAAGTAGCTATCTGTGCCATCATCTATGAAGGCCAAGCACGTAACCAAAACTTCGGTCAAGTTGGTGATGCTTATATTCGCGTTGTAAACGACAATGGCGAATCTGAAATCGCTCGTTATGACCTATCAGAAGACGGCAGCACTGAAACAGCGATGATTTTCGGTGAATTATATCGTCACAGCGGTGATTGGAAATTCCGTGCGGTCGGTCAAGGCTTCAGCGGTGGTCTTGGACCATTAGCAGCCTCTTATGGCGTAAATGTTTAACGTTAAGACCAACGTAAACGTTTAGCAAGCCAATTAACATAACCAGATGTCTGGTTATGATCTAATGAGCCATCAAGTGTGCCCCTTTAACGCATTTGATGGCTTTAAATTTAATTGGCTTATCATTAAAAGCTATAAAGCACCTAAAAGCACACGCACATATTAAGAGCATTTAACAAAGATATTAGAATAAGGATTTGCAAGCCATGGCCGCAACATTCAGTTTGATCGGTACTATTGAACCTTTTTTACATTGTAATCTTAAAAAAGGCGATTCAATTTATTGTGAAGCCAATGCAATGGTGATGATGGAGTCCAATCTTGAGCTGAAAGGTAAGCTACAAGGTGGGCTGATGCAGTCACTGATGCGCCGCTTTGCAAACGATGAATCGTTGTTTCAACAGCAGATTGAGGCAGTTAATGGTGAAGGCGACTGTTTGCTTGCGCCCACGCTCGATGGTGATATGCAAATCATAGAAGTTGGCAAGCAGCAGTATACATTGAGTGATGGTGCGTTTGTCGCGGCTCAAACTGGCGTCGATATCAGAGCCAATATTCAACGCAATTTAGGCGGTGCAGTATTCGGTGATACAGGCGGCTTTATGGTGATGCAGACTCAAGGCCAAGGTCAAGTCGTGGTATCTGGTTTTGGCTCGTTGTTTGAGATTGATGTCACACCAGACAAAGACGTCATTATTGATAACGGTCATGTGGTCTGCTGGGACTCGAATCTTGAATACAAGTTGTCAGTTTCGACCAGTAAGAAAAAAGGCATCATGAGCAATATTATCAACTCTGTTACTAGTGGCGAAGGTATGGTTCTGAACTTCTCCGGAAGTGGCAAAGTCATTATTTGTTCACGCAATCGTGACAGTTATCAAGGTTGGATACAAAGCGTCCTAGGTAGTAGCTCAGGCGGACGTGGCGGCGGTGGTGGCTTTTTAGACAATATCTTATAACACCTTTCGCAATTTATAATACTTTTTAGCGTTATTTTTCAACGGTTTTACCCACAATTATTATAAGGATACTCACATGGCAGTTAGTCTTCAAAAAGGTCAAAAAATCTCCCTAAGCAAAGAGGCTGGTGGCGAGCTGACTCAAGTTAAACTAGGTCTAGGCTGGGATGTTGCGCAAGGGCCACAAGATAAAAAAGGTGGCTTCTTAGGAAAATTATTCGGCGGCGGTTCTGGCGGCGATTCTATCGATTTAGATGCTTCATGCATTATGTTTGATGCTAATAAGCAAGCGGTCGATGCCATTTGGTTTAGTCAGCTAAAATCGAAAGACGGCAGTATCGTGCATACTGGTGACAACCGTACTGGCGACGGTGATGGCGATGATGAAGTCATCAACGTCGATCTCTCAAGAGTACCTGCTAATGTGGTTTCATTGGTATTCACGGTTAACAGCTTTACTGGTCAAACGTTTGAGACCGTAGAAAATGCGTTTTGCCGTATCGTTAATGCCAATAACAATAGCGAAGTAGCACGTTATAACTTATCTGCCCAAGGTGGACACACAGCAATGGTAATGGCAAAAGTTTATCGTCACAATAATGAATGGAAAATGCATGCGATTGGCGAGACAGCTTCTGGCCGCACCTTCCACGACTTAATGCCTGCTATCACACCGCATGCATAATTGACTTGAGACTTTAACTGGATTATTACCAATCTAGTTAAATAGTTTATTTGAAAAAAGAACGGCCCATCTATCAATAGTTGGGCCGCTCTTTTATATTTATTACTTATAATTAAGAATACTATTTACGTCCACGTTTCCAACTAAAGCCCCAGTTAAACGCTTTGTCCATTTCTTGATGACCTTTGAAGTATTGGTTGATACGCTCAACATTGATACTGCCTTGTTGATTGACCAAACGGGCAATGGCACACATTGGTAGATTACCAGCACCTTCGGTCAAACGTGTCTCAATCGGTGATTGCTCTGGCACATGGATAGTCACAACCCCATCGGTTTTTTCCCAGTTAGGTGCGCCTTCGTAAATAAACGCAAAGATAAATACTTCTTCAATCTGCGACCATTGCTGACCATTGATATCTAGCCATTCACCGCCGCTTACCTGCCCCGTTCTATCATCCGCACGTAAACAAACATAAGGCGCTGATTGCAAGCTACCAAAGCGATTGCCCAACGCTTGAATCAAAGTTTTTTCACCATTTTTTAGATGAATCATAGCGCCAACATCTAGATCGATACCGCTTGATTGATGCTGCTTAAACAAATCACCCAGTATGCCTTTCTTAGGTGTTGATTTATCACTTTGGGGGCGTTGGTTCCAATCTAAATTGACCGAAATTTTGCCAAAGTCATCACGTTTTTTAAGATTAATGCTAGATTGATTTTTAGTTAATGTTATTTTACTTAAGTTAATCGAAGGGTTAGCGGGAATCGGTGGCGGGTTGTTAGCTTGAGACGTGTTGCCTGCTTTTTGCGTATTGATTGGTCGCTGCGTGTTGATAGGTTGAGGTTGGCTTTGTGCAGGGTTATGATTTTGGGCAGGCGCGTCATCAGCGATTTCAACACCGAAATGTTCAGACAAAGGTTTTAACCCTCCCTCAAATCCTTGGGCGATAAAACGAAATTTCCAGCTTCCTTGTCTGCGATAGCATTCAGCCAATATAATGGCTTTTTCGTTACGTCCAGCACTACTCAGCTGACAGGTCATCAGCACCTGACTGCCCTGTAAGACTTGAATATCCACATCGCCAACTTGCGACAATGTTTGCGAACTAGAGAACGCTAGGGCAATTTTCTCGATACTTGCAGGCTGTGCAGACAAATTGACATCAAAAAACCCATCACTGTCATGACCACGGAAGCTAACGCTACCATCATCGCTACGTGTCTGACCATAAAATATCATGTCACCATCACCGCGTACTTTTCCGTCATTAGTCAGGCGATAAGCGGCACAATCGATGGCATTTTGGCTTAAAATACGAATGCTAATATTGTCAGTTGGTAGTGGTGCATTGGCACCTGCAATTAGTTTTTGAGGTTGGTTTTGACTCATCATACGTCCTTTGGATTATTTATTATGCTGACTGTCGTCATATAGTAGCATGGATATTATGAATTTTTTGAACCAGACAATCGCGATATAAGCGCTAAAGTCATCCTTACAAATCCCTGTGACTATTTTATTAGAGGCGTTTATAACGCATATCATTTGTATATAATACGTCCTATTGAACCGTATACCTTTGCTAATATTACTACTAGATTTGCAGTAGCAATATTGACTTGCCCATTCCCCTACACCTAACGATAACGCTGAGAGAATTATGAATAATCTTGCTGACAATAGTAACCCTTCAATACCAGTAGCAGCGTGGTTAGCTGAAGGCCAATCTAGCCAGCGTGATATGTTAGAGAGCTTACAAAGTCTAAAGAGCAAATCAAGCAGTTCTTCAAACAACCCTTTTCAAGTTATTGCCTCACACCGTCATGATAGACCTGAGATTTTTGAATTTGCTGATATAATTTATCGCGAGCCATCTGACTCGATCGTAGATACTGATGTCCAGACGACTAGCGAAACTGCTATACCACGCTGGCAGTTCGTATTGGAACAAGCTCAAAAGCATAACGTAAAAGTACTGCTGACTGGACGCAATGGTATTGATTATGAATTGCATCGTGAGAAATTTGACGCTGCTGGTATTCGCTTATTGACGGGCGCAACCAGCGTAACAGCACTAGAATCAATCGATGATAAATTTGCTTTTATGCAGCATTGTCACACTCATAACATTCCAGTGGCAGACGCATGGCGTTTTAATAATACGGCGGAGCTTGAGGCTTTATTAGCCGAGCATGGTGACCAACCTCTATGCGTGAAACCTGTCGTCGGTATTTTTGCACAAGGGTTTTGGCGACTAGACACTGGTAAAGAATATGACGAGCAGTACGATAGCTTTGAGCACTTATATTTCACTGAAGAGAAAAAAATAAATACAGCCCAATTTGTAAATGCCTATACTAACAGTCAAATGGTACATGAGCGCCCTATTCCCATGCTGCTTATGCCTTATTTATCAGGGCAAGAATACTCTATCGATGTGGTCTGTGAATATGGTGAAGTCCTAGCTGCTGTTACTCGTCATAAAACAGGGAAAATACAACACGTTGGTTATGAGCAGTCTGTCATGGATGTCGTAATCCCACTGATTAGGGCTTTTGGCTGTGATGGCATCGTCAGTGTACAAACTAAGGCTGATGATAGCGGTCAGCACCGTGTTCTTGAGATCAATAGTCGTCCATCAGGTGGTATTGGTTATACATCTCATAGTGGGATTGATTTGACGCAAGTCGGATTTTCTTATTGGTTGGGGTTATCAGAGAGACCTAACTTAGAGACCAATATTCAGCATATTGAACCATGCCAAGTACGCTCTATTATGATGAGTGTCAAAATTGAAAAGGATGATGAATAAATAATCCGCTACGCATACACGTGGTTAGCAGATGATTTGAACAGACACAAAAAAGGTTTTTAGATTAATATCTAAAAACCCTTGTTTATTTTCATTTTTAATTGGTATTAAAAATGAGCGTTTAAAATTACTCGCCAAATGCTAGTGTCGCTTGCTTAGTTGCATTTTTAGAAGCAATGACCCATAGTAAGCTCAATACGATTGCTGAACCGATGAAGATCATAATTGATGAAGATATGGCACCTGCATGCGTATAATCCATAGACATTGAGTGATCAGTCATCGTCATTTCCATCGCGGCTATCCCAGTGTAATGCATACCACAAACTGCCAGACCCATGATGAAGGCACTACCAAAACGCTGTAATGTACCACGTAGATTGAATGCCAACCATAGCGCAGCGATAGCAGCTGCAATAGCAATCACAATCGATAAGATAAGCAGCGGTATATTGTATGACATGGTAGCGTCCATCTGCATAGAGGCCATACCGGTATAATGCATAGCTGCAACACCCAGTCCAGTAAGTACGCCGCCACCGATTAACTTAGCAACGCTTGGTTCACCACGACCTACGATAACAATACCAACTGCAACGAAACAAATCGCGAGTAGCATTGAGACAATTGTTAGCCCTAAGTCATAAGTCACAGGCATCTTCATATCTACAGCCATCATACCGATATAATGCATAGACCAAATCGCACCACCGATAGCAATCGATGATAGCGCTACCCAAAAATACAAATCCGTTCCTGGCTTAGCAGAAGGTACTCGAATGGCAAGGTTTAAGCCAACATAAGAACCAAATACTGCAATGGCGTATGAGACCAACACCAAAAGTAAGTTATATTCAACTTCCATCATTTTTTTGCCTTTTATCTATCATAAGAATTGAGTCAAATAACGTTACTTTTATTGCAACATGGTGCGTCATTCGCTCGTTGATTTTTTTGCATAGACATGAAATTATCTACACGCAGTTTTTCTTACCCAATGGTAAATTCACAAATATTGGTACTGCCTGCGCCGCAGTTAGTCTCTTCAACTTGAACCACATCTATAGCAGGGTTGCTTGCCAAAAAGCCTTCTATATAGCCCACAATAAAATGGCATCCTGAGTGAGTATGATCTGACGACTTACAGAATGGACATTTGATTAAATAGATCACATTATTCTTTGCTTTAACTTTAGACAGACCTTTTAGTGCTGGCACAAGCTCACGAGTGATCGTAGTAGGCATCTTTAGTGGGCTACCAAGTGAATAATCACGCTGGTAAATACCGCCGCCAACCTTACGACCCAACTCTTGCAATGCAGTCACACGTCGCTCAATAGGTAAACTATCCTCATACTGGCTGACAATATCTGCTATTTTAGGGTAATAAGCACCGATGGCTGATAAGACGCTTTTTTCATCCAATGTCTTTTTTGCAGGGGCAGCTGACGAGCCGCCCTCTTCATCTATTTCTAGATTAAAAAGCGTACAGCCTTCAATTGAAGACAAGTCATCGATTAGATCTGCTTGCGTTTTAGAGCCTAGGCTTCTTGCGATTACATGAATGATATTACCACCATTCTCTGAAGCCTCTTGTCTTTGGGAAACCAGCTGATAACCTGCTTTGATAAGCGGCGAAATAACATTGACCAGACGAATACGTTCAGAAGACGTTTCTAATGCACAAGAGAATTTCACAGAGCACTCCTTTTCTTAAAATACTGCTACGCTTTCTTATATCAAGCCATTTAGATAAACTGATGTGAATAACGTTTCAAAGGTCCGACCAACTGGCTTTCTCACAATATAAAAGATATGCAGACATCAACCATGTGACAGTTTTTATATATCTTTTATATTATAAGAAATGAACTATATTCAGTAGATGAAACTTCGATTTTTATAGTTATTAAGCATACAAGTGCTCTAACTACTAGAAATTCATTAATCGAGAAACAGCAATAAGCTTGAAAATAAGATTAGAATTAATAGGTTTAAATCAAATACTATTTTTAAACTTTACAGATAACACTTGGTCACAGTAGAGTTACTAAATAGCAATAGATTTTGATTGTATTATCACTGGAATTTGGTTTTGTAGCAATACACTACATGGCTTTGTCCGATAAGTGGCTACATTAACCGACAAATGGCTAGACTATAAAACCTCATCATTATTTTCTAAAAGGAATTAATTATTAAAAGGGATTTTGAAACTATTTAAACCTATATATCTTGATATATCTATTATGCAATTAATCTTAATTGTTTATTAAAACATCCATTAGCGTTTTTTCTTTTTGGAATGGTAGGTTTAAAACAAAATCAAAACCCTTTATATAGTCAGACTTTAGTCTCAAAGATAAAATCATTAAACAATAAAAATAATTATAATCGCGCAAATAAACTAAGGAAATGTGATGTCGAAGCAAGTCGAATTAGTGCTAGGAGCCAATACGGTTATCGAAAATACAAAGTGTGCGATCGCATTTTCTACTACTAAACCATTGGGATTTGGACAGCAGCTTGGACTATTGTGGTTGCCATTAGATGCCTATCGTAAAGCAGTTTGTAGTCCTGCTTATTTACATGAGTCTAAAGACTGGGCTCAGCTCGATAACAAGGATAATCCAAGTACATGGCAGTTAGATTTACCCCAGCTATTTGATACGCTTGGCGTTAGTTTCTTACAACTGATTGCTTATGTTTATCATGAGCCAAGCCTAAACTTGCCAGCGGTAGAGTTGAACGACGTAAGCCTCACGCTCAACAACGGAGATATTCGCTATAACTTCACAACGAACGAGCGGCATGTCAAAGCAGCGATTATATTAGAAATATATCAGCGTAATGGACAGTTCAAGTGTCGGGCACTTGGTGAGGCATCAACACAAGGCTTAGCAAGCCTTGAGCATCATGTACAGGTTAGTCTGAATGTTCGTCCGCCTAGCACACATACGCTTATTCAAGAAGCGCAACAGCAGCAGCGTATTCAACTAAATAACGAAGCTCGCCCTCCCCGTCATGTACAAGCAGGCGAGACTTGGACAGGAACAGCGTTTGCTATTGATCCCTATCATCTGTTGAGCTGCTATCATGTAATTGAGTCAGCAGCGATGGTTGGCATACGTCAGCAAGGTCAGCCTGATCGCGAGGCACAAGTCGTACTCAGCGATATCGGAAGCGACTCAGCTATTATTAGAGTTAGCGACCCTTTGCCTAGCCACCTCCCACTGGCGCAGCAATGTGTTGATATATTGGGTGAGACTATTACCACACTGGGGTTTCCGTTATCAGGACTGAGTAGCCAACTGCAAGTCACTCAAGGCTGTATATCAGGACTGACAGGTTTAAATAACGATATCCGTCATACGCAATTCACCGCACCCATTCAGCCTGGATCTAGTGGTAGTCCTTTATTATTGCCGACTGGAGAGGTGGTCGGTATGGTCACATCAAGTCTGGTTCATGAACATGCACAAAATATGAACTATGCGGTGAAATTTCAGTTATTATCTGCCCTACTGGCGAGCGCTGGCATCAGCTTGGAGAACACGACTGATTTGACCAGTGCTACGCCTCTTACAACACCTCAGCTAAGCAAGCAAAGTCGCAGTGCCTTATGGCTGGTTGGCTGTCAGGGTTAAAAATCTACGACGACATACAAATAAAAGCGCCAAGGAATATGAATGTTAAATGAGCAACACAGTACGACCATCACCCTACCCCGTGGTACGCTAGATCTAACTTATCAAATCAACTCAGCCACCAATAAATCAGCCACTAATAAAAATGTTGCAGAACAACGCGACCATTATCAATTAGAAGATTTGCTTGGATTTGCACAGCGTATTAATCCAAAGCGTGCGTTTTTGTTTGTCTCAAAAGTGCTAGGTCGTCATATTCCCGTTGCGCCAAGCACTATGCGAAACGCATTTACTGATTTGGCTGATTTAGTACCTAATCACTTGCCTGAGCCAGTTCTAGTCATTGGTATGGCAGAGACCGCGGTAGGTCTATCTGCTGGTGTCCATCAAGCGCTACAAACGCGCTATCCTCAAGCTCTGCTATTGAACTCTACGCGTCATGCACAGCACGATGAAAGTAGTGATACAAATGGTACTGACTCCTTGCTAACGACGTTTTATGAAGATCACAGTCATGCCAGTCAGCATTTGATTTATCAGAGCAAAGATAGCGTTACTCAAGCGCAGCTACTGGCCAGTAAAACACTAATTATGGTCGATGATGAAGCCTCAACGGGTAATACCTGTGTTAATGTCGTCACGGCCCTACGTGAAGCAGGATTGAACCAGTTAGAGCAAGTGCATCTGACAACATTGGTCGACTGGTCATTAGATCAAGAAACATCTAATCCACAGTCAGATGCTAAGCCTGCACGTATGGCCGATCGTCTCGCTGGTATTGAGTTTCATCGCCATCATTTACTGTCTGGTGCCTGGCAATGGACAGATGCACCCAATCCTGAACCCATTACAATGCCATCGGTTGATACTACTGCCGCTGGTAGTCAGGCACTCGGTGATACTGGTAATTGGGGCAGATTTCCAACGCTAGACAGTACAGATGGGTTTGCTAACTATCTTTCGAGTTTTCAGGCTGCATTTACTCGTTTTAATGATCAAGAAAACTTTGATGTTACTCAGCTACCAAAAAGAATCCTAGTATTGGGTAGCAATGAGTTTGTTTGGTTGCCATTTCTATTGGCTGAATGGCTTGAATTAGAGTCTAAAAATCTGAGCGAAGATACAGCCTCCATGGTTAATTTTAGCGCTTTAACCCGCTCACCGATTGCACTTGGTGGAGCGATTACTACGATGCTAAGCTTTAGCGACAATTACGGGCTTGGTATGACCAATTTTGCTTATAACGTTGAGCCTAGTGATTGGGATTTGATTGTGTTGTGTATAGAAACATCAGCTGATAGTGTGGATGCTATGTGGCGAGGTTTGGATAACGTGCTGGTGGTGAGCCCTAGTCTTTAAACTGCTCTCTAACTTTCAAACCTATTATTTACGGACGACACCATGACTACCTCCTTTTTTAAAGCCAACTCAGATATCATCAAGCCTTATGCCTTGATGGATTTGGATGACACGTTATTCCAAACCCAACGTAAAATTGACGCTTGGGATTTACCCACCACTGAACCTGAATCTCTAGTTTGTGCGACAGTCAATAAACAAGACGAACCACTAAGCTTTATGAGCCAGCGCCAAGCAACCTTTTTTAATTGGTTGCTTGCTAGCACTGAATTAATCGTAGTAACGGCACGGGATCGTAGTGAAATAAAACGTGTGAAGCTGCCCTTTGATAGCTGGCAAGTATTGACCCATGGAGCGATTATTTTAACGTCTGACGGAGCACTTCTGAGCAGGTGGCAGCAGCATATGTATAGTAAACTCGCGCCATTGCAAGATAAGCTTAATCAGTTAAGTCAATTGTTTGCCAGTCATAGTCAAAGCGAGCAAAGTCACCTAGTATTTACACCGCATATCGATAACTTTAACAATGGCTCTACGGATGAAGAGCTCACCATTTATCTGGCTATCAAACATGCACAGAAAGATCATCAAGCCCTCGTAGATTTAGCTGAGAAACTGCCCACTCTGATACGTGATTTTGATCAAGATTTCTATGTACATGTGAATGCCAATAACCTAGCGATATTGCCCCATGCGGTTCATAAGCGTCATGCGGTACAGTTTTTATTAGAGCATCATTTAGACCATCAGCGTCCCAGTTTTGGCTTTGGTGATAGCTTAGCTGATCTGCCTTTTTTGCAGTTATTGGACTGGTACGGTATGCCCAATCATGGCCAATTGCATGAGCAATACCCGTCTAAATCGTCAGGCTAAACCATCAGCTTAAACAACAGCCACGCAAATCCACTGTTATAATCAAGAGTGCTATTATTCATACTATGACTTTACCTAATATACAGACCAAAAGAGCCGATTTAAAAAACTATGGCTCAGGCAGCTATCTTGCAAGCGATGTCACTGTCCTACTCGATATGGTGGATAAGGACGCGGTTGCCGATGTGCCAGTCAGTCAAAAAGAAGCGCTTATTCAAAGCGGACAACGCCATTACTCTGACATGCTGACCTTAGAGCAAGCACCTACTGCAATGCATGAGCAGCTATACATACAGGCGTTAGAGCAAGGGTCAACAAGGACCGCGACTGATATCGCTCATTTGTCTCATACGCTACATCAGCTGTTCCAGCAGGACGTGAGTGATGAGCATCCACTGGTTTTGGTCAGTTTGGTGCGAGCTGGTCTGCCAATTGGTGTGTTATTGCAGCGTGCGCTGTCGGATACAGACAGTAGCTATCACCTGCCAAGCGTACATTATGGCATCAGTATCATTCGGGATCGTGGTCTTGATCCAGTGGCCCTGCAAATGCTACTGGAGGCTTATCCAAATAGTCCGATTGTATTCGTCGATGGTTGGACAGGTAAAGGTGCTATTTATCAAGAGTTGGCTCGTAGTCTAGAGACGTTTAGTGATTCTACTCATCTTAATTTTGCCAACATTTTTCATCAAGGCGCTGACGTCATTCCGTTACTGACCCTTGCTGATCCGGCTGGCGTTGCTTGGCTGGCGGCAAGTGAAGAAGACTGGTTAATCCCATCTGGTTTGTTGAATAGCACCGTATCGGGATTAATTTCACGTAGCTTGTATACAGAGCCGTCATCAGGCCTGCATCGCAGTGTCTTTTATGATGATTTAATTGAGGTAGATCATAGCTTGGCATTTATCGAGCGTATCGATGCCGTGAGACGATCATTGGCTACTACTCCAGCACGTTTACCGACTTACCAGCAGCCACGCTACCAGACGGCTGCATTGATAGAGACGCTGGCAGCAGATTATCATATCGTCAATCGCAACCGTATTAAGCCGACTATTGCCGAGGCAACACGTGCCATATTACGCCGTGATCCCGAACGTATATTGCTCGCCACTGCTGAGCACCCTGATACCGTACTGCTACGCCATTTATGTGCACAACGAAATATCACTATCAGTGTATTAGGTGATAAAATACTGCCTTATCAAGCCATCACGCTTATCAAGCAGCGCTCCCAAGACACTTAATACATTTAACGGTATTAAATACTTTCTTTTCCGTTCTCTTATACCCTCTACTTATGATGCCAATTATGTCAGATATGCTAAAAACCGAGTCAGAACTTTACAATGATACCCAATCTTATGCGCATCTGATCACTGAGCGTCATGCGATGGTCAAACCGCACACGCACCATCCATATCAGCTCGGTGCTAGCTTATACATGCCTGCGACTCGCCAAGATATTTGGCAAGTCATCAAGCGGGACAAACTACCGACGATTAATAGTATTATTATCTGTCTAGAGGATGCGGTCAGTCAGCAGGATGTAGAGTTGGCGCTTGAGCGTTTGCGCACCCTGCTGGATACTTGGGCTGAGCATGTGAATAGCATTAATGCGCCATCTAAATCAGCAAAGATTCATGCTCAGCATCCGACGCGTCCACTGGTTTTTATACGTCCACGTAGCCCGATGATGCTACAGCAACTGGCTGACTATACCCATATCGATCTTATCGATGGTTTCGTTATGCCAAAAGTTGATATGTATAGCTTATCTAACTGGCGCATGGCTTGTCAGAACCTAAAAGTAGATCAACTACTTATGCCGACGCTCGAAACCGCAGCGCTGTTTAATCCGCATCACAATCAGGAGCTTGCCATCGCTTTTAAAGAAGCGTTTAGCCAACCAGTTTTTGCATTGCGTATCGGCGGTAATGACTTATTCGCAGCACTGCGCTTACGTCGCCCAAAAAACAGTATTGTCTATGACTCGCCTATCGGTACGTTGGCTTATCAAATGCTGGGCTGTTTTGTGCCGCATGGTTTTTATCTTACCGCGCCAGTATTTGAGTACTTGGATCAGCCGACACTGTTTATGCAAGAGCTGAACCGAGATGTCAGCTTAGGGATGGTGGGCAAAACTGTCATTCATCCAAGCCAAATTGCATTGGTACAGCAAGCTTACTGTGTGCCATTGAGTACATTGGATGAAGCCCAAGCGATCCTTCACACTGAGGCCAAAGCAGTATTTAAGTACAATAATACGATGCTAGAGCCTGCGACGCACCGTGCTTGGGCGACTGAAATTGTCAATCGTGCAGAAGCCTTTGGAACCATTGATGATGGACATAGCCAGTACAGCTCACGAATGTAGCTTTCATTGCCGATAATGGCTGTCTGCTATTTAACAACTTACACCATACAAAAAGCCGCTATCAAATACAGGTAGCGGCTTTTTTATATAGATATTTGCTTAGGACTTTCTATAGATATAAGGCTTTAAAGCTCTCGAACAGTATCTATATTAAGCACAACTTTCCAAAAACTGACGAAGTACTTGGTTCACTTGATCAGGCTCTTCTACTGTCGATGTATGACCCGCACCTTTGATAATAGCAAGCTTGGACCCAGCGATAGCAAAATGCATGCGTTCAGATTTGGCATAAGGCGTGGCAGCATCTTCATCACCAACCACAATCAGTGTCGGCGTTGTAATCTCACCCAACTGCTCATAAGTACCTGTACGCTCAATAACGCCCATTGTTGCTTTGACCACACCGCCCTTGCGATTGCTTTGTAGCATTGTTAGCCACTGCTTACGGTCAGATTTACGCAGCTTATCTGCCAAGAACGTACTGCCAAACATGATTGGCATCACCTTATTACTCACACGCTTCATACCTAGCCAGCGAATCGCTTTGACCAGCTTGCGATACTGAGGGATGTTTTTTGGATCTTCAGGGTCAGCAGAGGTTTCTAACAGCGTTAATGACAACAGCAACTCAGGGCGTTTGAGCGCAATACGTTGAGCCACGAACCCGCCCATAGATAGCCCAACAAAGTGACATTTATCAATACCAAGCGCTGCAAGTAAGCCAAGCGTATCTTCTGTCAGCGTCTCCATATCATAGCCAGATTTGGTAACCTGCGACTGACCTTGCCCGCGAAAATCAAAAGCAATACAACGATAGTCTGTTTGAAAATACTCTACTTGCTTGTCATACATCTGCGAGCTCCACAATAGACCGTGAGCAAATACGATAACGGGCTTTTGTGTGTCGTTCGGTGCGCTGTCTTCGTAATAAATATCAGCGTTATTTACAGTGATAGTTGGCATAACCACATCCTTGTTTGATCAATGAAAAGTTCGAGCGTACCCTTGTGTCTTTTACGACTCTTTTACGCTCAACCTGGCATATTAGCATAATCCATTAACCCCTTAGGTCATAGCCTTTTTACGAGCCAGTCGTTTTGTCTCATTAGCTAGCATCAGCTTTTACAATAGAATAGTAAAGTTTACCAGTATGTAGATGTGTCTTAAGCGCCCACAAAACATGCTTTTATAATCGTAGCAAGCTGCTATAGTAATCAGCATTGAACCATTTTTACCTTTATCTCAAAGTATTGTCATTGATACAGAATATTAAAACAGTCATTTAAAATAAGGAAATCTCAAATGTCACAGTCTCTCGTCGATTATCAAGTTGCAGAGCACATTGCTACCATTACCTTTAACGATCCAAAAAGCTTAAACGCTTTTGGCACACCTTTAAAAAACCAAGTCTTGATAGCGCTGGATAAAGCGGCTGCAGATGATCAAGTACGGGTGATTATTTTGCAAGGGGCTGGTGGTAATTTCTCAAGCGGCGGCGATATTAAAGAGATGTTGTCTGAAGGATTAGACAAGGATATTGTTTCAAACAAATTAAGAGGTATGGTAGAAGGCGCAGGCGAAGTCAGCTTAAAGTTACGTCATATCCATAAGCCGATTATTGCCAAATTAGAAGGTGCTGTGGCAGGTGCTGGCATGAACTTGGCGCTTACTTGTGACTTCCGAATTGCCGCAGACAATGCGAAGTTTGTACAAGCGTTCGTTAATATTGGCCTAGTGCCAGATGCAGGTGGTATTTACTTATTAAACCAATTGGTTGGTGCAGCAAAAGCCACTGAGCTTGTAATGCTAGGTGATAAGCTAAAAGCAGAAGATATGGCACGCTTAAATCTGGTAAACAACGTGGTGAGTGCTGATGAGCTAGATGCTACCGTACAAGCGTTGGCGCTACGATTGAGCCAACTGCCAGGCAAGGCGTTGGCTGCTATGAAGGAGAGCTTCAACGTACACGCCTTCGCTGGTTTGAGCGCAGCGTTAGATACGGAAGTAGAGCAACAGACAGTAATGGCAAAAACTGATGACTTTATCGAAGGGGTTAGCGCCTTTATAGCAAAGCGTAAGCCTGTATATCAAGGTAAATAATAACTTAAATAACGATACAATCAAAAAAGGGCTGCCAATATGGTAGCCCTTTTTTTGTCAATGCCTTTAATTAAGAAGCGGTAGCGGGTTTAGAATGATGAGGTAAAGTAAATATCTTGTCAAAGATCAGAGTAAACGTAAACGTATAAACTAAGAAAAACAGCAGTAGCGCTACTTCCATCATAAAGGCTTTTACTAGACCAACATCGTACCAAATCATATAAAGTGGCAAGCAGATTAACACCAGCCCACCCTCAAAACCAAAAGCATGAACACTGCGTATCCATAACGTGCGACGTACAATGCGCCTGCGACGTTCCCACGCTTCAAAAGCGGTATTATATATAAAGTTCCAAACGACGGCTGCTACCGACATCATTACGGCGATTGGTAAGGATTCTGATGCATCACTGTGACTGAGTTTCATCAATATAAGGGTAGATAAGATAATCGCGATAATTTCGAAGGCGGTCACATAAATTAAGCGACGTTTAAGCGGTGATAAGGTCATCAACCAAGACTCCAAAGCACATGTATTTAAACAGCAAGGTGCATGTCAAAGTATCGGTCCGTCCCGAGTTAGAAAAGATAAATAAAGTGCAAAGCCACGGTTTCCGCCTGCAGTTATATTATATAGTCTAATCCAAATAAAACCGATACAATCCTATTAACAATTGCATTTAATGAAATAAACGATGACTTATTCAATAGACTATCGCAAACAGGTACTTTCTAGCATC
>NZ_JADQAM010000010.1:0-2066 GCF_022129405.1 Psychrobacter sp. Ps2
GCTGAGTAGGTCATCTTTTATATTTCTCTTTGCTTGGTTTAAAAGCATTGTACCTTTTCTATTTTGGACTGACTATAGACGAAACTCATAGACTAGCCAGCATATAAGGGCTATATTTGAACTCAAAATATCATCTACAAACATTTTACCTTTGAGCAAGCTATATTTCTTTTTTCATCGGTTAGTTTTTATAAATAAAACAGACTGCGTTTATGGTCTGGTTCGTATTTCGCTTTGGCAAAATCTTGATATAATTGTACGTTCTAATTCACCAATGCTGTTTATTATTTGTTGTTAACACTCGTACACTGAGATTGATTTCTGCTAAAATTATATAGCGACATTATCAATATCTCATCATAAATATGAGTAAAAGGATTCAATATGCGATTGAAATCAATCGTTCAAAAATTACATGAACGCGCTCCAAAATTGGGCAAAGCTGCCTCACTGACGACAGCAACCAGCGTGATTACTTTTAATAGCATGTTAGCTGGGCTACCTGTCTGGGTAATGGGTGCTACCAAGGCTATCACCGGTGCTGCCATCGCTGACAAAGCCGTTATCGATGTGACGAACTATTGGATCAATAGCAACAATGCATTGATCGATAACGTATTACCGCGCAAAGACTGGCGCATTAACTTACCTGATGATGTGCATACCAACGGTAAGTATCTACTGGTGAGCAATCATCAGTCATGGGTTGATACCAGTATCGTGCAATATATCAGCGAGAAACGTTTACCATTGACGCGCTTTTTTACCAAGTTTGAGCTCATATATATCCCTGTCATTGGTCAAGCTTTCTACTTTCTCGACTTTCCTATGATGCGTCGACACTCTAAAGAAGCCATCGCCAAAAACCCTGCTCTAAAGGGTAAGGATATCGAAGAAGCGAAACGAGCGTGTGCATTGCTTAAAGACAAGCCTTTTACACTATTGAACTATCTAGAAGGGACTCGCTTCACTCCTAGCAAACATGATAAACAAAAGTCCCCATATACGCATTTACTCAAGCCACGCGCTGGCGGGTTGTCACTGGCTATGAGTGCATTAGGGGAAGAGATTGATGGGATTTTAGACATGACGATTGTCTACCCTGACGGTGTGCCCACTTATAGCGATCTATGGAAAGGCAATATCAAACGTTTAGGCGTCGATGTGCGACATATTGAGATACCCAAAGACCTGTTTACTGCGATCAAGAACGGCGGCTATGAAACAGATGAAGCGATAAAAGCACAGATGTTTGAATGGGTAGAGCAAATATGGCATCAAAAGGATCAGCTAATCACAGAGATGTTGGCTGACTTTGAGAACAAAGATGCTATCAAAACAAGTGATCTTTGATACTTTTACCTAAAGATACTCATATATAGATAAGAGTTTCTCATAGTGTAGTAAGTTCTAATACAGATAATTTGGCACCTCATGACTGAAAAGTTGACGTGCCAAAGTTTTTGATGATGTATGTTTTAATAACTAGCTATTAATAACGAAGTCATTCAAGCCTCTTGAATGTCTAAACCGATGACATGGTTAAGATGGCCAGTTTTTAGGTATATCGTCGCGCCCTCTACCCCTGCTTTTATTTGTACATTTATATCTATCGGCAGGCGTATCCAACTATCCTGCTGATATACCTGCTTACCCTCTATTAGCTCGCCTGCTACAACTAATATTTCTGCACCGCCATGGATTGTCTCAGTGAATAGCAACTCGCCTGCATCGATACGCTGTAGACTAACGTGCTCTACCCCATCAGAAAAAAGCGGGCAGATATTACGGTTGCCTTGTTGCTGCCAATTAGCATCTTTATAAGTGTCGATAACCACGTGCTGCGTTTCGTCAGACGACATTTGCCTCAATTTAACGAAAATAACAGCACCTTCATCACTATAAGGCCGATGACCTGAAGACGGTGGGTTACGTAGATACCAACCTGCTGGATAATGAGTGTCATCTGCAGAAAAAGTGCCTGATAGTACTAGGGCGTGTCCCTAATTGGCAAACAAGTATATATCTTCTAAAATAAAGCATACACTTTATAAAGTAAGAGGTAT
>NZ_JADQAM010000012.1:0-1662 GCF_022129405.1 Psychrobacter sp. Ps2
CTTTAGCTTATATTTACAGACTTCTTGTTTAACAAGAAACAATAACCCTTAAAGCCAGATAAAGTGTCATTATCTGGCTTTTTGATATAGACAAAGATAACGACAATCAAACAAGCCTTTTTTCAGTCTTATATGTCTCAGAAGACGCACTTTTGGGCAATATAGCTCACTATTGCCATACGTCTTTACTCAGTCGGCTTTGCACGCGGCACCCCAGCTATTTTATAATAAACAAAGCCTCTCTCATCTCTCAAAACACTCTTACTGTCTGCTCTAACGCACCAGCTGATTGCATCAGGCTGCTCTTTATTAACATCACAAGCCAAAATAAACTGCGCACTTTGAGCATTATTAAAGGCCTGTTTCCAACCCGTTTCAAGCTCATCGATGCCGCGCTGTAGCTCTGCTTGCTGCTGTCTCATTTCTGCAATCTCATCAAAGCTTGGCACATACCAAAATACCAGGGCCACCAAACTTATTATCACAGCCATCGTACCCGCTGCGACAGCGGCTGCAATCCTTTTAATACTCATAGTCTCAATGGACTTGTGAATTTTGTCCAAGTCCTTACTAGCTCTAGCCTCGACCTGCTCAATCCGCGTTTTGGTAGTGGCCTCAAAGGTCTCAATATCTTCAATAATCTGCTTATGACCAGCTTGGTACTGATTGGTGAATAGGGCTAGATTGTCAGCGCTTGCGCTAAGTTTATCAGCAACTCCTTGCATGGTACTGATTTGTACCTCTATGCTATCGTTTTTAGCAGTGACGACCGACTCTACAGCCGTATCAATCTGCTGCTTCATATCGGTGATGATGCCCGCTATTTTGTCATCATAACGACGCGGCATCTCATTGTCAGTGAAAGCCGTCACTGCTGCTTGAAGCTGCTTTAACACGAGTTCTTGATACTGACTCAATGCATGCGAAGTTGTGCTTGCGCTACTACCTAATTCCTCAATGGCAGAAGACACCTCACTCACCTTGCTATCAATACCGCTAAGCGAACGCTCAAGCCGCCTCGCTACCGCATCATCGGCTCGCTTAATCAGCTCACGCAAGGCCCCAATGACCGGAGTCAATGAAGTCACTAGGTTAACAAGTTGATCGTGTATGTCTTGCTCATTGCTATTGTCTTTATTCATGGGGTACTCATTATTATAATGCCGCCTAAAATGGGCGTGGTGAGGAGTAGCGGCGTGTTTGTGCTTGTTCATGCGCTTGGATAGCGCTCTTCGTTTTTTGCAAATGATCTGTCACGGTTTGCGTGAGCGTTGCCCCATCTATGGTGATAGCAGGAACGTGCTCAAAGCGCTCATTGATTTTCGTTAACACCTCGACCTTATCTTGATTGTCAGGCAAGCGCTCAAGCTGTTGCCATAGCGTCGTTGCTGCCTTCTGCACCTGCGTTGCAATTTTTTTAGCATCGGTGTCTCGTAAACTTTTTTGTAGTGTCGTAAAGCTGTCAGTGTGTTTTAGAGTAGTGAATATAAATGCTTGTGCGGCAACCGCCTCAGCCGCGTTGATCACTTCGATCGGTGCATCAACGGCCTTAAAATCAAGGGTATTAACGCGGTTACGCACCCGTACCACTAAATTGTCAAATCGATCTCGATATGCTTTGGTCTCATTGATTCGCTGACGCTTAAGAGATGCCTGCTGCCG
>NZ_JADQAM010000013.1:0-1351 GCF_022129405.1 Psychrobacter sp. Ps2
TGGCTTTGATTCCTTGCAAATATAGACAGTATATAGCGTTAGACCCTACGCCAGCATGAATAATGTCCATTACACCTTAAAATAAAACTATAGACGTGCACGGTCATGTGGCTCATTAAAATCAATCACTGGGCCAGCAGGGACAATACGCGTGGGATTAATATTGGCATGACTGGTGTAATAATGCTGCTTGATATGGTCCATATTTACCGTCTCTGCGATACCAGGTACTTGATATAAATCACGCAGATAGCCCCAAAGATTTGGATAGTCAACGATACGACGCAGGTTGCATTTAAAATGCCCAACATAGACCGCGTCAAAACGAACTAAGGTGGTAAACAGTCGCCAATCTGCCTCAGTTATGGTGCTACCTGTCAGATAACGCTGATGTGCTAAGCGCGTCTCAAGTGTATCTAATGCCGCAAATAGCTCAATCAAAGCCTCTTCGTAAGCCTCTTGTGTGGTAGAGAATCCTGTTTTATATACGCCATTGTTGATAGTTGAATAGACGAAGGTATTTATATCATCAATTTTTTGCAATAACTCTGCTGGCACAAAATTACCTGCTAGTGCCCCAACCTCATCAAAGGCAGAGTTAAACATCCGAATAATTTCAGATGATTCATTACTCACGATTGTGTTTGTTTTTTTATCCCACAAGATAGGTACGGTGACACGGCCTGTATAGTCTGGCTTGGCCTTGGTATACAGCTCATAGGCATAGTCTGCATTGATAACTGGATCAGCAACGACGCCTGCACCTTCTGCAAACGTCCAACCATACTCACCCATATATGGATGTACTACAGACAACGGAATGATGTCTTCTAAGCCTTTAAGCTTGCGATAGATAAGGGTACGGTGTGCCCAAGGACAGGCTAGCGACACGTATAGATGATAGCGGTCAGGTTCGGCTTTAAAGCCCTCAATACCTGTAGGCCCTGCGCTACCATCTACCGTTACCCAGTTCCTAAAACCAGCATCTTCACGCTGAAAGCGGCCGCCACTCTCTTTTGTCTCGTACCACTTGTCTTGCCACTGCCCGTCTACCAAGAGACCCATGTTATTCTCCAACTGTTTTTAATATTTGTTTAACGCTTACTCAGCATGACTGACTTGAAGCCATTATTATCATGATGATTACATCGCTTAAAGAGATATCATACCAGTTATAAGGGTTTAATCATTAGCGTCATCCCTTTTATTAACAATAAAAACTAAACGTATTAAATTTAATGTTTAGTAAATATACACAAAAATATATCTAAATAACTAGGGCGTGTTGAACATTCATAATTTGAGCCAGATATAAGCACAAGCAAGAGCGACCGTATTTTCATAACTCTGC
>NZ_JADQAM010000016.1:0-1346 GCF_022129405.1 Psychrobacter sp. Ps2
AATAAGGCGCTGCGTACCATCTTTTTTTGACTCACAAAGTCGGCTGAGATTGCTAAAAGCTCATCAAGTGCGTGATCATTGGCCGCATCACTATGCGTCTGACTGTTACTTTTAGGGATAGCGGGTTCAAGTTCAACGGCAGGATCTACAAATCGGATATTACTGAGCTCAATTCGCGCAAAGGGTTTACGCTTTTTATAATGTATTGTGACGCCGTTAACCTCTTGTTCATTGCTTTCTAGGTCAATACGTCCCTTGTCGTCGTACTCAATTACTAAACCATTTTTTTCAATGTAAGCATTGATCTCATCAATCGTCTCGTTGTATTCGTGAATCACTGAACGATTGCCTTTGAGAATATCCTTATATAGTGATTTACCCAGTTTCATTTTTGGCAAACGATTGATGCCCAGCTCACGGTAGGATTTCTCACTAATGGTTTTATTCTTAGGCAGTAGCTCATTGGCCATATCCGCCCAAAGGGTGCGTTGATATTTAAGCTCATCGCCGCGTCCGTTTAACCCCTTAGATAACCGCTCCTCCGTTGACCACTGCAACCAATTCTTGCGTGCTGATAAAGCATAACCCTCAACATCCGCTACTATCTCACGGCTTGAGAGTAAAATATGGGCATGAAAGTTACGACTGGTCAGCTCAACCACTTCAACCTCCCCCACATGTTTCTCGTGACTGTGGGGCCGATGAATGGCCACATCGACAAGCACGTTATAACGATCAGATAAGGTTTGAGCGTAGCGCTCGACCAGAACTATACGCTGATCCGCGGTGATCCCATCAGGAAACATCACATCAATCTCAGTACCCAATTGCGCGTTTTTACGAGTCTCAATGCGTTCGATATCATTCCAAAAACCCTCACGTGTCACTGCTAGATCCCCAGCAAGAGTTGGCGTTATCAACGCCGTATGCATCACATTTTTCTCAATAACTTGCGTGTATTTAGTACCATCACTGTCCACTAAATTTAAGATTTTGTCTTTAGCTTTACTGGTGTAATCGTGGACGACTCCTGACTGCTCATCAACCAGTTTTGAGCCAGAATTATAAGCCGACTTTGCCACCACGCTATGATTTTTCGCCTTACTAACGGCGCTAACCGACAGGTGAAACCCTTTATTATTCATAGCAAAAAATCCGGAATTGAAAAATGTTTTCTTGGGGGTTGTAGGGGGTTCGCCCCCTGCCGGACGACGGAGTTTATGTAAAAAAACAGTACCCCTTGTGGGTCTTTTTTACACAAACTCCTAAGTTCGCTCTTAACAGAGGGTTAAAATACTACTGCGCCCACGAAACGATGTGGTCTTGTGTATTTTACTACCTTGCAT
>NZ_JADQAM010000017.1:0-1284 GCF_022129405.1 Psychrobacter sp. Ps2
AAAAAAAGGCCACCCTAGATAGGATGGCCTTTTTTATGACTAATTCATAAGCTCATTGCTGAGTCTTAAGTCTTAGTTCAATACGTTAGCAACAACACCAGCGCCTACAGTACGGCCGCCTTCACGAATTGCGAAGCGAAGACCTTTGTCCATAGCGATTGGGTGGATAAGCTCTACGCCCATCTCAACGTTATCACCAGGCATTACCATTTCAGTACCGTCTTGTAATTGGATTGCGCCAGTTACGTCAGTAGTACGGAAGTAGAACTGTGGACGATAGCCGTTTAGGAATGGTGTGTGACGACCACCCTCTTCTTTTGACAATACATATACTTCAGCGTCAAACTTGGTGTGAGGCGTGATTGAACCTGGCTTAGCTAGTACTTGGCCACGTTGTACGTCTTCACGCTTAGTACCACGTAGTAGTACGCCACAGTTTTCGCCTGCACGACCTTCGTCAAGCAGTTTACGGAACATCTCTACACCAGTACAGGTGGTTTTTTGAGTGTCACGGATACCAACGATTTCGATCTCGTCGCCAACTTTAACGATACCAGATTCAACACGGCCTGTTACTACGGTACCACGACCTGAGATTGAGAATACGTCTTCGATTGGCATTAGGAATGCTTTGTCGATGTCACGCTCTGGCTCTGGGATGTAGGTGTCTAGTACGTTTAGTAGTTCTACAACAGCTGGTTGGCCGTATTTTTCTTGTGAGCCTTTTAGGGCTTCAGTAGCAGAACCTTTAACGATAGGAGTGTCATCGCCTGGGAAGTCATAGTCGTTCAATAATTCACGAACTTCCATTTCTACTAGTTCTAACAATTCTTCGTCATCAACCATGTCACATTTGTTCATGAATACGATGATGTACGGTACGCCAACCTGACGTGAAAGCAAGATGTGCTCACGAGTCTGTGGCATAGGGCCGTCAGTTGCAGATACGACTAGGATTGCGCCGTCCATCTGGGCAGCACCAGTGATCATGTTTTTAACATAATCGGCGTGACCTGGGCAATCTACGTGAGCATAGTGACGGCTGTCTGTGTCATATTCTACGTGTGAGGTGTTGATTGTGATACCACGTGCTTTTTCTTCTGGTGCTGAGTCAATAGACGCATAGTCTTTGGCTTCGCCACCAGAGGTGATTGCAGCTACGGTTGCGATTGCAGCGGTAAGGGTTGTTTTACCATGGTCAACGTGTCCGATTGTACCGACGTTGACGTGTGGCTTGTTACGTTCAAACTTGGCCTTTGCCATGGGTATTTCCTCTTTTTTTGG
>NZ_JADQAM010000019.1:0-1242 GCF_022129405.1 Psychrobacter sp. Ps2
TAAAAACTGTGTAACTGCTTATAATCCACTAATAGGAGAATAAGCAATGACTACTCAATCTGACATTAAGAAACTGGCCGAGCAAATGGCTGGTAGCATGAAAAGCTTCGATGACATCAAAGACTTTCAAAAGCAACTCATGCAATCGTTTATCGACACGGCCCTTGAGGCTGAGATGGAAGATCATCTTGGCTATCCTAAGCATGAGAAGACAGACAAGCCTAACAAGCGCAACGGTCACACTAAAAAGAGAGTCCGCAGTGATACAGGCGATCTTGAGATATCCACCCCAAGAGACCGTGAAGGCGCTTTTGAACCTGTCCTAGTGCGTAAGCATCAAAGTCGTATTAGCGGCCTTGATGATAAAATCATATTCTTTTATGCCAAAGGCCAAACCACCACCGAGATCGTCGAAACCATCAAAGAGCTCTATGATGTAGATATCTCAAGCAGCTTAGTTTCAAGAGTTACTGACAACATTATAGATGACATCACCGCATGGCAGAACAGGCTGCTGAGCAGTGTTTATCCTATCGTCTATTTGGACTGCATCGTCGTCAAAGTACGTCAAGACAAGCAGATCATAAACAAGGCCATTTACTTAGCATTAGGCGTCAATTTGAGCGGTAAAAAAGAGCTGCTTGGTATGTGGCTATCAGAGAACGAAGGCGCTAAGTTCTGGCTTGGCGTGCTTACCGAGCTTCAAAACCGCGGAGTACAGGATATTCTCATTGCCTGTGTCGATGGCCTAAAGGGTTTCCCTGATGCTATCAATACGGTCTACCCCGATGCTCAGGTTCAACTGTGTATCGTACACATGGTGCGCTATTCGATGAAGTTTGTGCCGTGGACAGATAAAAGAGAGGTAGCGGCTGATCTAAAAGCCATCTACGGCGCTGATACGCTTGAGATGGCAGAAGCCAATCTTGAGCATTTCGATGAGACTTGGGGCAAAGATTACCCGCACGTGGTCAAGTCTTGGCGCAATAACTGGGAGGGCTTAACGGTGTTCTTTGAGTATCCGAAAGACATCAGAAAAGTGATTTATACCACCAATGCGATAGAGTCGCTAAACAGTGTGATTCGGACGGCAGTGAATAAGCGTAAGGTGTTCCCCTCTGATCAGGCAGCATTCAAAGTGGTGTACTTAGCCACCCAGCAGGCGTCTAAAAAGTGGTCGATGCCAATCCGTAACTGGACGTCTGCTCTGAATCGTTTTATGATTATGTTTGATGACCGTAT
>NZ_JADQAM010000020.1:0-1220 GCF_022129405.1 Psychrobacter sp. Ps2
TGAACCGCCCCGACTATATCGGAGAGTGGATTGCTTGAGTCAGGCAGCTTTGTCTGACTCAGTAAGACTATCATAGTATCGTCTCTCAAACTCAAAAGGCGACACATAACCAATCGTACTATGAATGCGAGTTTTGTTAAACCAATCGACCCATTCAAGGGTTGCTAATTCAACATCATTCACACCTTACCACTGCTGTTTTAAATATTCAATCACCTCTGTTTTATAAAGCCCGTTAACCGTTTCAGCCAATGCATTATCGTATGAATCACCGGTTGTACCAACAGATGCAATAACGCCAGAATCAGCCATCTTATCAATATAGCGAATGGATAAGTACTGAACGCCGCGATCACTATGATGAATCACATCTTTTGGGTTATTTCTGTCTGCAATGGCTTGATTTAACGCTGCCATCACCATATCCGTGTTCATACGATCTGATACTTTCCAACCAACGATAGCGCGAGCAAACACATCAATGATAAAAGCAGTATATACCCAACCACTCAATGTCTTTATATAGGTAAAATCAGCTACCCATAGTTGGTTAGGGCGATGGGCGTTAAAGTTACGATTAACTAAATCATCAGCACGCTTTTGATCATCACGAGACTTAGTCGTTATCTTACCTTTACCTCGCCAAACACCTTGCATACCATGCTGACGCATTAACCGCTCTATAGTGCAGCGTGCAGGATGTATACCCTCTGCTTTCAACTGTTGCCAAACTTTACGAGCACCGTATCGGCATTTGCTGTTCTTCCAGATACGTTTAATATCATTAAGGTAGAAATCGTCATGCTGACTACGCTGTGAACGCTTTTCAGGATTTTCTTCTAGTTCTTTAGCACGATAGTATGTGGATGGAGCAATCGGTAATACTCTACAGATTGGTTCGACTCCATATTGTTGTTTATGATCTTCAATAAAATCAACCATTACTTGGGTTTGCGGCCCTTCTCCGCCTGGGCGAAAAAAGCTGCAGCTTTCTTTATAATCTCATTGGCTTGCTTTAACTCTCTGTTCTCACGTTCAAGCTCTTTGATACGCTCCGCTTGGCTTTGAGCTTGAATGTTTGCAGGAATGGTTTTATCAATGTGCTTTTTATGCCATGATCGTAGGGTCTCAGGCGTGCAACCTATCTTTGGCGCTATGGCTTTGATGGCTGACCAGGTGGATGGGTAATCGTCTTTAGCTGCAATCAGCATACGGACGGC
>NZ_JADQAM010000022.1:0-1185 GCF_022129405.1 Psychrobacter sp. Ps2
TGGAAGCGGGTTAGGTTGACTCTGGGCTTCGGTACCAGGGCGGCCAGCCTTGCAATGAAATCCAATGGTTCGAAAATGACGTGCGTGGTGCCGTCCCGGTACGGCGTCTTGAGCTGGTAGCGCACGTTGCCGCCTCGTGTTAACGACAGCCGCTTCTCGGATACCGCCGGGCGGCTGATGTACCGGCACAGCCGTTCGAGCTTCTTGCGTTCATCGGCCCTGGCCGCCACGCCGGCGTGCAGGCTGGACCCGGCTACCTTGCCAATCCCGTCACCGAACGGATCACCACTGGTCGGCAGAGTTTGCAAAGTGAACACCTTTCGCCCCGCCTGTGAACCGACAGCGATACGGTAAGTGATCGAGTGCCCCAGCAGGGGTGTCATCGGGTCGTCATCCACCGCATCCGAGGCCAGATAGCTGTTTTCGACATCCCGTTCCAGCAGGCCTTGCCGTTCCAGATAGCGACCCACCCGGTGGGCGATGGTGTGCGTCAGCTGGGTGAGCTCTGGGCTGGTCGGCGCCTTGACCCAGCGGAAACGCGCTGAGCCGTGGGATTGCTCGACATACACACCGTCGAGAAACAGCATGTGGAAGTGAACATTCAGATTGAGCGCCGATCCAAAACGCTGGATCAGGGTGACCGCGCCCGTCTTGGCCACTTGGTGGGTATGGCCCGCTTTCTTGACCAGGTGCGTGGCAATGACGCGGTAAACGATGCCCAGCACCCACCCCATGATCTCGGGCCGGCTGGCAAACAGGAAACGCAGCTGAAACGGGAAGCTCAACACCCACTGACGCATGGGTTGTTCAGGCAGTACTTCATCAACCAGCAAGGCGGCACTTTCGGCCATCCGCCGCGCCCCACAGCTCGGGCAGAAACCGCGACGCTTACAGCTGAAAGCGACCAGGTGCTCGGCGTGGCAAGACTCGCAGCGAACCCGTAGAAAGCCATGCTCCAGCCGCCCGCATTGGAGAAATTCTTCAAATTCCCGTTGCACATAGCCCGGCAATTCCTTTCCCTGCTCTGCCATAAGCGCAGCGAATGCCGGGTAATACTCGTCAACGATCTGATAGAGAAGGGTTTGCTCGGGTCGGTGGCTCTGGTAACGACCAGTATCCCGATCCCGGCTGGCCGTCCTGGCCGCCACATGAGGCATGTTCCGCGTCCTTGCAATACTGTGTTTA
>NZ_JADQAM010000023.1:0-1163 GCF_022129405.1 Psychrobacter sp. Ps2
ACCACTAAATTGTCAAATCGATCTCGATATGCTTTGGTCTCATTGATTCGCTGACGCTTAAGAGATGCCTGCTGCCGTCTCTGTTGTAAAGCTACTCGCCGCCTGGTTAAAGCCTCCTCTCGTGCGCGCTCAGCCTCTTCCTTAAGCTTTGCTTGCTCATGTGCTTTATTGAGCTGGTGGTGAAGCACCATCGTACGGTTGCGCCAGTCATCAAGCCGATCTGCGTTCAATTGAGTGGTCTTGGTACGGGTAATCTCATCGTATAGGTCATCATCTTGCACAATCACAGCTTCACTTTGATCCAGTAAGGCGATACGCTGCTCATAAAACGGCGACAGGCGCTGATAGGTTTTTTGACTGGTATTAATTTGCTGCTTTAACTGTTTGATGTCTTCATTATTGGTGGTCTTAAACGCTTTAACATCAGCTGTCAATGCCGTTAAACGAGTGTAAGCATCCGCGTCTACCTCTACTGCTTTTAACGTACTGAGCGCCTCACGCTCTTTTTGAAGATATTTAAAGCGCTCAACATCCAGATCTGCAAATGCGGCAAACTTATGATAAGTGTCCATGTTATTGGTGACGTCTATATCTTGTAGATCCGAAAACGCTTGATCCCACTGTAAGGATAAGTCGGATTTTTCAATATCAATCTCATCAAGAGCTTTAAAGCCAGTCGCCAGTTTATTCAGCTTTGCGGCAAAGGGTTTTAGCGTGGCCTTCAACCCTTTGTAGTCAGCAATGACTTCATTATTAAGCGGGATCAGCTTTTTTAAAACCGTTTTATTGTTCAGCACCGTTTTATCAATCTGTGACAGCTGCTCTTCAAGACGGCTAACAGCGCGGCCTGTTTGTAGGGTATCATCTTGTCTAAACTCCTCAACCAACGCTAAAGCCGCCTTTAGTGCCTCACTTTGCTCTTTTGTGCTTATCTGCCTAGCAAGCTCAATCATTTTTTGGCGGGACGTGCTGTAATCCTGTCCCACCTCTTCGGTGAACCTCGGTGTGCTTTTAATATTTTTGTCAATAGTGATGGTCTGTTTAGACTGGTGTGCTAACTCTTCATGCAGCCTATCAATGGTTGAGAATAAGGCGCTGCGTACCATCTTTTTTTGACTCACAAAGTCGGCTGAGATTGCTAAAAGCTCATCAAGTGCGTGATC
>NZ_JADQAM010000026.1:0-1064 GCF_022129405.1 Psychrobacter sp. Ps2
GTATATAAGTATATAAGTATATAAGTATATAAGTATATAAGTATATAAGTATATAAGTATATAAGTATATAAGTATAACTAAAATGTACATCACATCACTACTAATAGCAATACTTCATAGTCAAAATAGCATCGTCTTTTCTAACTAGCGTCTATCCATTATGATAGACGTCCTGCATTAAAGACAGCATAATAAACTGCCTACTAATAGGTAAATTACCGCTATTGAATATCAATTCGAGCTACTAAAACGAATACGTTAGCCACTCATATTCGTTATAATCCGCTCACCAATCAAAACCACTAATCGTTAATGAGGAAATCACTATGGTGAAGTGTCACTTATCGACCATCATGGGCGAAAGACGCCTTAAAATTGCCGATGTCGCAAGGGATACTGGCATCAATCGTGGCACCATTACTCGCATGTATCATGAAGAAGCCACCCGAGTTGACCTAGATGTCATCGAGTCTTTATGCACGTATCTTAGAATCAATGTTGGTGATTTATATGAAATCATAAATGAGAACAGCAGTGAGTCGCCTGAGTAAACACACTCTTTGATAAGACATTATAACCTTAAAAAGCACAAAAAGACCTACAGAAGGTCATTTTCTCTTGCAATAGATTAAAATATAGGTATAATTTGACCTGTAGAAAGTCATTTTATCCATTATTTACACACAGTAATCTGCAGGAGAATACTAATGAATAACAATCTATCGCGGCTCAACAGCTGCACATGGTTTAGCGAACAGACTAAAGCCTTAGCTTCTCAGCTGTTATCAAGCTTACAAATACAGCAAGGCGTACAGCTGGCAACCTTACTTGGTGTTGACCCCATTCTTTATAATGATGAAGCGGTTTATGTCTGGGTGCAACGACAGCTAGATGACGGTCTTATCGTTGACGATTATGCGTTAAGCACCCTTGAAACTGCTTTTATAGAGTTGGTCACAGCTCACACTAACCAAGCAGCGTAATGGCTTTAGCTTATATTTACAGACTTCTTGTTTAACAAGAAACAATAACCCTTAAAGCCAGATAAAGTGTCATTATCTGG